>JBMYYN010000025.1:0-15156 GCA_049609445.1 Bacteroidia bacterium
TCATTTCCTTCTTTTCTTTAAATATTTATCTACGTACAAATGTTCTAGGTATTCTAAACGGAAAACTAGTAATCACATTGGTGTTGATATTTTGATACCCAAGAACTACATCAAGTTTTTCTCTTCCTTTTTGAACGTCTATACTCACTGTATTAGGCAGCAACTGCTCATTGATCAAACTATAGTCATCATATTGGATTCTCGCACTTTGAGTAGTATCTGCAGTCATCACATCTGACTGTTGAGTCCTAGAATCCTTGTTGAGAGATAGCACATTAGTCGCCATTCCTTCGTTTCCTCTTAACTGGTTATCCGCTACGATGAATTCATAATCAGATCTCGGGAAAATTGCATTTCCAAGCAGCAGATTTTGTACTTGCGTTATATCTGCTTTAAATCCTAAGTATCTATCCAAATAGCTATTGTCATAAGCCATATACTCTTGCTTAAGGGTATTGATCATAAAAAAACTATCCGGAGTAATAAGTACAGTAGCTCCTATCCCAAAAAGACTAAATTTACCCCATAAAAGACTATCTTTTTTCATCTTCAAATGCATAGACACGTTTGTTGTCTTACCATTAGACGTAACTGATGCCTTACCCCTAGTTTCCAAATATTCCGTGTCAAATTGTGACTCCCAATATTGATTCACCGCTTCAAGGTTTACGGCAACAGGTTTTGAAGTTCTCTTAGACTTACATCCTGACATGGAGGCAAATACAAGGAGTAGTACAACTATTTTAAGACTGCTTCTCATTTAATTCGTTTATTTTTTTCTGCATATCATCTGCCATGGCCTTATTTCCCAATTCCAAAAAGATGATTTTGGAATGTCGATAGTACTCTGGATTTTGGGGATCTATCTCCATACACTGATCCAATAGTTTCAACGCTTCTTTATACTCTTTTTTACCATAAAGAATCCACGCCTTAGTATCCAAGAAAAAGGGATTGCTCGGTTCTATCTTAAGAGCTAAACTAATTAGGGAATCCGCTTTGTTCAACTCTACTTTTCGTTCAGCTAGACTAAATGCATAATTGTTTAATGCCGTTGTATTGTACTTGTCTATAGTCAGCATTCTTTCGAATACTCTATCTGCTTTCTTGTGATTCTTACTCTCTCCATACACTGTGGCTTGACATTGCAAGAGATCCATTTTGTCGTTTTTGGTAACTGCCAAGTCCAGGCCTTCATTGGTGATGTCAATAGCCTCATCATACTGTCCTAAACTCATGTGAGAATATCCTTTGGCAGAGTATAGCTCAACCATGTTTGGAAACAACTCTAACGCATCTTCTACATCGGTCAACTGCTTCTCATCATCCTTTAGTCTGACATTAAGGCTAATTAGTTTTCTCCATATCTTAAAATCAGAATCTTCAATTTGCAGGGCTTGTCTCACATAGTCGCGAGCATCTTCATACTCACCTAAAGTCCCACTGATGTCTGCTTTGAACAGGTAAGGTTGTATTTGATTCGGATAATTGTCCGTAAGAGTAGTACTCATTTCCTTCATCGCATTAGCTATTTCTGGACTACGCTTCATTTTGATGAAAAAAGGTGTGACAGCTTGAAGCTTTTTGAGAAGTGAAACATCGTCATGTTTGAATGCTTCCTGCAAGTTCTTTAGAGCCAATTTCTCGTTACCGTTTTTCGTATAAATCGTATACAGAGCAAAATATGCTTTACCTACATTTGGGTCTATTGATATTACTTCACGAAGTTTATCTATTGCTTTTTGTTCTTGGCCAGCATTCAAATAGGTTTCGGCTAAAAAACCCTTGTATTTGATGTTATCCAAATCCTGCTGCTCCAATTTTTCTAATGCCAAAACTGCTTTGTCATGTTGACCCGTTTTAGAAAAAACGTACTCCAATCGAGTCGCAGATTCTAAGTCCACCCCAAATTGATCTTGCATCTTTTCAAGCATAGCAACCGATTTGTCATACTCTTTTGCATTGAAATATTGACTTGCGGCTTCTTTATAGTTTTCCCTTACGTCAGGTTCATTTTCTACCATCTTGGCAAACTCCTCAGCACTCTGTGCGTACTTGCCAAACTTATGATAAAACTGAGCCAATTGACCAGAGTACCAATGATTGAACTTAGGCGAAGCCTCCACAGACTGTTCTGCATAATAAAGTGCTTCTGTGTACTTTTTGTCTTGATAGTACAACTTAGCCAACTGATACATCGTAGCATGACTAGATGGATATATCTCCAAAGCTTTATTATACGACTCTAAAGCTTTTGTGCCGTTCTTGAGAACCTTCTGTTTGTTGCCTTCGAAATATTCTTTCTCGAATTGCTTTTGTTCTTTATAGCCTAGAGAGGAAGAAGATAACTGCTTCGTGGACTTGCATCCAAAAGCCATTACCACTACTAACAAGGCCGATATATTTGAAATTTTAACCAATTTTTTGTGTACTGAAATCTCCAATACTTACCTCATTGGCAGACCCGTCATAGAATGCTTTGTTTCCAATCATGGAATTAGTAATGTTAGCATTTTGGATATGCGATTCAGTTTGGATGATAGTGTTGTCTATAACGCTATTCTCAACTACTGTATTATCACCGATCGACACATAAGGACCAACCTTTGCATTTTTTAGTCTAACATTCTCACCAATAAAACACGGTTCGATGATTTCAGAGTTTTCCAATTGAACAGAATCTGAAACCAATTTTTCAGTAGCATTAGCCAAAACTCTTTGATTCGTGTTTACCGTAGCATTCTTGTTTCCACAGTCCCACCATTCTATTACTTTTCCTGGAGTGAACTTAGAACCTTTATCTTTCAAAGAATCCAAGGCGTTGGTCAATTGATACTCACCCTTTTCTTTGATGTCATTATCAAGCAAGTGTTGTATTTCGCTCTTTAGTGCATCTCCATCTTTGAAATAGTATATACCAATAATGGCAAGATTTGACTGTGGGTTTTCTGGTTTTTCTACAAAATCTTCGATAATCCCGTCACAATCTAGCTGTACTACCCCAAATGCTCGTGGATCTTCTACTTCCTTCACCCAAATCGTGCCATCCACTGAAGCGTCTAGTTTGAAATCTGCCCTAAACAATGTATCTGCAAAAGCTACGATGACATTACCTGTCAATGCTTGCTTAGCTTGATAAATAGCATGTGCAGTCCCAAGTGCTTCACTTTGGATATGGATAGAACCTTTTCCACCTAATTTCTCTGCAACTTCAAGCAAAAGGCTTTTCACTTCAGCACCAAAAAATTGTTCATTAGGACCTACAACGAAAGCGATTTCGTTTAAAGGTTCGTTCACTACTTTAGCTATGTCCTCTACCAACCTCTGTACGATAGGTTTTCCTGCTACCGGTACAAGTGGTTTTGGTACTGTCAATGTATGTGGTCGCAATCTGCTCCCGATACCCGCCATTGGTATAATGATATTCATATTTTTTATGTCTATTTGTTTTTATATTCCTGTGTGCCCATATCCACCTGCACCTCGTTCTGTTTCGTCTAGAGATTCTGTCAACTGGAAGGACGCTTTTTCATATTTATTTATGACCATTTGAGCCACTCTGTCTCCATTGCTTATTGTAAACTCCTCGTTCGAAAAGTTGATTAATGCGATTTTGATTTCACCTCTGTAATCTGCATCAATTGTTCCGGGAGTATTGATTACCGATATACCTTGCTTAAATGCCATGCCACTTCTAGGACGTATCATTGCCTCCAGGCCTTCAGGTAGTGCCATATATAAACCCGTACCTACTAAAACTCTTTGCATTGGTTTTATGATTACATCCGATTCTAAGAATGCTCGAAGGTCAACACCTGCAGACTGAGCTGTTTGATACTCCGGTAGAGGATTATTGCTCTTGTTTATGATTGAAATTTCAGTCATAGGCTGGCAAATTTAGTTTTTTTAGTACGCATAATAATAGCATAACCTACCAATATATAAATTACAATAAATGCTATGAATGAAGAGTAAAGTGCAAACCCATCAAAACGAAGGAATTCTGAACCCACATACAAACCAACAGCTAAGGTTAGAATGCCAATAATATGTCCAACATCATACGGAACTGGGTAGTATTTCTGTCCTAGAAAATAGGAAATAACAGACATAACAACATATGCTATGAGAGTTGTAACAGCTGCTGCTAAAAACCCATATACCGGGACATACACATAGAGCAACACAACGGTTAATCCTGCTCCAATCATAGAAACCATAGCTCCCAATTTGGTTTTGTTGTTTAGTTTATACCAAATGCTCAAGTTAAAAAATATCCCAAGAAATAGGTTTGCAAACAACAATATAGGTACAATAGTTAGAGCATCTGGATGGTCATGAAACTCTGGTTTTCTGATAAGTAACTCAGCTATTTCCTTCTTAAAAAAGGATGTAAAAAGGAATATTGCTCCACATGCATACACGAACCAATTCATTATTACCACATAAGATTTCTTTCCATCCTTCGTATCTGCTTGCGAAAAGAATAGCGGTTCTGCCGCAAAACGAAAAGCCTGTATGAAAATAGTCATCAGCATGCTTAGTTTATAAAATGTCCCGTAAACTCCGATTTCGTAATCCACGCTTTCGGCAGGTAGCAGTTTTCGCATTGCCAATCGATCAAAAGTCTCATTGACCATACCTGCGAAACCAAGTAAAATTAAAGGCCAGGAATACTTGAACATTTCTATCCACAAAGTTTTTGTAGGGCTACCAAGGTGATTAAAAATATCAGAACTGAGAAGTACAAACTCTAATGCACTTGCCACCAAGTTAGAAATGAAAATGTACTCAACACTTCTCTCTACATCTGCTATTTCTGGATAGTACACTACAAAAAAGATGTTTAACCCTACATTGACTGCGATTCCAAGGCTTTTTACGAATGCAAACTTTTTTGCCTTACTTAAGTACCGCAAAAGTGCGTACGGTATTGATTTTAAAGCATCTATAGCGAGAATGAGTGTAAACCAAACTACATAAGAAAGATTGTTAGGATAGCCTACAAAAGTGGCTACGGACTGCTTGTTAAGCAACATCAATACTAAAAAAATTGCAGCAGCAATGGCCAAAGAGGTCATTGCTGTCGCAAACACATCTTTGTACTTCTCTTGTTTTCTACTGAAATTAAAAAAAGCCGTTTCCATTCCATGTGGTAGGACCACAAAAAAGAAAGCTGCATATGCATAAAACTCTACGTGTGGAGCAAGAAGTTCTGGAGTAAAGTATGAGGCAAAAAAGAATATGAGCAGAAAATTAATCGACCTCCCAACTATACTGGGGATACCATAAATAGCTGTGTCTCCTGCTAATTTCTTGACAATACTCATCTAGTTTACAAATCTATGTGAGTGCACATCATGTATATGCACAATACTATTTGGACTTGTCTATAGTGTACGCTATTTGCAACCGTACTGTCCGAGGAGCTCCTAAATCCGCAGGACGAATACTATATTCCTTATTGGTAATGTTCGATAAAATCATATTCACACTCCAAAAATCAGAGATTTTATAACCTAATCTACTGTTGATTAGAAGCCTGGAGGATAGGCCTTGATCTATAGATTCCTGAACACCTGGCACAAAGAAAGAAAACGGAAATGTCACAAAAGCTTTGTCGATATTTTTTACCTGAGAGGAATAAGATACCCCAAGCCCTAGTGTAAACTTACTATATCGGAAAATAACATCACCTTTCACCAAATGATTGGGTCTGTACTTCAAATTGAAACCAGTAGTATCCGAACTTGTATTGTTATAGGTTAGAGGTTTACCTGTTCCATCTATTGCTATTTCCCCATTCGGATCCAAAGACATAGACGAGGTATAGGTGTAACCCACAAAACCTTGCAACGAATAATCTTTCTTCTTACGTTGGAAGCTCAATGTAAATTCAGTTCCTCTTATTCTTGCTTTTCCTGTATTGACTGTCTTAAATCCTGCACCAAACAAAGGTGGTTCAATGGGTCCCCATTGACCAAAAGTAAATTCCATCATGTTTTCAAATTCCATTTGGAAAACTGATACATCTAACATCATTTGAATTCCTTTGATTCGAAATCCTTGCCTTACTCCTATCTCAGCATTAGAACCTGTCTCCGCTTCCAGGTCAGAATTTGGAAAAATGGAAATAGGGCCTACAGTCGTAGATACATACGATTCAGCAATGCTAGGAAATCGATAACCTTGACCATAACTACTTCTGAGAAACGTGTACTTCGCCAATTTATAGTTTACTCCTGACCGGAATACTGGCTTTCCATCATTAATATCATTCAACCTGAAATGCTCATACCTTGCACCACCTGATGCAGTAAGTCTTCCCCACCCCTTTTGGATTTGTACATATCCAGATAAGTTTTCTGCTTGCTGATTTCCACTAAACAAAGGAGATTCTGTAGTGCTACTAATTCCTACTAAACCACCCGTGACTTCCAATCTTCTTTTCGGCAGGCTGTATCTAGACCTTAGCTCAGTATACCAAAGATCGGAACTATTGGATTGATCAATAGTAGAATCACCATTGTCTACTTTATTCTCTATGCTCAAGTATCTAGAATTCCACGAATGAGTAAATTTTCCTGTATTCCATTTTACATATGGATCGATGCTCAGTCTACTTACTTGATTATCTGTAGTGTTGCTATCCAATGCCGTGTACCCTAGGTCTAATGATTCCCATAGTAAAAAGCTCCCTGATTCTCCTTTTTGATACGAAGTGTTCACTCCATAGACTAGGTTATTCTTTGAGGATACTTTTTTTAAACCCAAGGTACCTCGAACCCTGTTATCGTAGTCTCCCATTTTGTATCCTTGATCTTGGAGTATGTTCAATCCACCTGTGATGCCTATTCCTTTATACTCTCCTGAATGATAGGCTGTTGTATTAATAACAGAATTTTTAGTCTTTCCGTTAAATTGCAGACTCTCTCTTTTTGCAAAATCATAATGTCCAGCCGATCTTGTAAACTTAGAATATGGGCTCTTTGACGCATCCCTAGTCTTTATGTTTATCACCCCATTTAGAGCAGAAGAACCATATAGTACCGAGCTAGCACCTTTGATGATTTCTACACTTTCTATTCCTTCTGTAGGCATAAAAGTCCATAGAGGTTGTCCAGCGTCTCCAGACAACATAGGAACTCCATCTACTAAGACCTGTACTCGCGAACCTGCACCATAGCTCCATCCGCCTCCACTTCGTATAGTTGGCTGATTATCTACGACTTGAACACCACTGATTCTACCTATACTCTCCTCGATGTTTGTTGGGCTTGTGTTCTGAATTAGTTCAGGTTTTATTATATCTAAAGAGATTGTCGAATTCTTTAGAGTTGATTCACTCCTGTTTTCTGTTACTACTATGGCTCCAAGAAGACTGGACTCCTCTTCTAGAATTACTTTTTTCGTTCCGCTAGTTATGAGCTTCTCTACATAGCCTATTTGAAATACCAATACCGAATCCAAATCAAACATGAAACTATAGACGCCGCTCTCATCTGAAAGTGCCACTATCTTTCCTGTTTCAGGGTTTATGAATTGGGCACCTACTAGTGGCTCTGCTGACTTGCTGTATACCTTTCCATCAAATTGAAAAGACGTTTGAGACCAACTGAACAGTGTCATAAGAATACAGAGCGTTTGTATGAATAGCCGTTTCCACATACCTTCGTTTTTCACAAATGTATTTAAAGCTATCGTTATGAAAAAAATCTTACTTGGTCTCTTTGTCGTACTTTCAACTTCTCTTTATGCTCAAAACTGTAACCCTGATGTTACCATTACAGAACCAGGGATATATCCAGATCAACTGGACACAGCTTTTGCAGATGAGTCATATGACTTTGTAATACAAATACTCTCTATAAAAGATACAACTACAGAGTTTGGAGGTCAAATAGTCAGTGCGACGATTGATTCTGTGGTAGTAGATGAAGTAGTTGGTCTTCCATCGGGATTCGAGCATTTGTGTGAACCGACCAGATGTACATTCACTCATACTAGCGTGGGTTGTGTGAAACTATCTGGCAACCCTACTCAAAACCAAGCTGGTGTTTATCCTTTGACTATTAAAACAACTGCATATGCGTCAGTAGGATTTTTACAAGTTCCGGTCAAAGATTCTATCACAGATTATAAGTTGATTATCCAAGGAGATGGATCAGTATCCGTTAAAACTAGTAAGGTTTTTCCTTTAGTTGTTTATCCAAACCCTTCTAAAACAGGAAAGTACTTCATCAATAACGTGGATGATGCTTATTCACTTGCAGTACATAATATGGAGGGGAAACGACTTGATATCCAGCAGTATAACCAAAACGGAAAAGTTGTTTTAGATCTATCTGAGTATGCTAAAGGTGTTTATGTACTCTCGGTTTTTGATGGTAAGAGAACTTATACAAAACGATTAATCCATTAGTGGTATAATCGTAGTGAAAGATTAGCCTTATCTTTGCACCAAGCAAATGGTATCAAAAGTGGCTAAACAATCATCAGCATCTATATCAAAACAAGAATTTCTCGAACAAGTAGTAGCAGATTATACTACAGCATTTAAAAGTCGTCAGACGTCATTACTCGGACGAAAAGAGGTTCTTACTGGTAAAGCTAAATTTGGAATTTTCGGAGATGGTAAGGAAGTAGCTCAAGTGGCTATGGCTCGTTACATGCAAAAAGGAGATTTTAGAGCGGGCTATTACAGAGACCAGACTCTGATGTTTGCTCTTGGCCTTAGTGATGTTCAGAAGTTTTTTGCTCAATTATACGCACACCCTAGTGCAAAGCACGAACCTAGTAGTGCAGGAAGAAGCATGAATGGACACTTCGGTACTCGTATGCTAGATGATGATGGCAACTGGCTACCTCAAACGGATCGTATAAATGTATCATCAGATATATCCCCTACAGCGGGGCAAATGCCAAGAGTTTTAGGGCTTGCATTTGCATCCAAAGTATATAAAGAAAACAGAAACCTCCACGAAAACACAAATTTCTCGAAGCAGGGAAATGAAGTAGCTTGGGGAACAATAGGAAACGCAAGTACATCGGAAGGGCATTTTTGGGAAAGTATAAATGCGGCTGGGGTGATGCAAGTGCCTATGCTTATCAGTATTTGGGATGACGAATATGGTATATCTGTACACGCCAAGCACCAAACGACCAAACAAAACCTAAGTTCAATCCTATCAGGGTTTAAAACGGACAAATTTGGAACCGGAATAGAGCTCATTACTGTCAATGGTTGGGACTACCCCGGATTGATAAATGCTTACAAGAAAGCATCTGAGGTATGCCGAACAAAACATACTCCAGTAGTGGTTCACGTAAAAGAGTTAACCCAACCACAAGGACACAGTACATCAGGTTCTCACGAAAGATACAAGTCAAAGGAAAGATTAGCTTGGGAAACGGAGCATGACTGCGTTTCAAAAATGAAAGCTTGGATCATTGAGAATAAAATCTGTAGCGAAGAAGAGCTCTCTGAAATTGAAAAATCTGCTGATAAAGAAGTAAAAGAAGCAAAGCGTGCTGCTTGGATGGCATTTTCTGGAGAAATAAAAGCAGAGGTAAGCGAAGCTGTTTCTGTACTAGAATCAATAGATAGTGCTGCTGCATCTGAGCTTAAGTCTACGATGGATCCTGGTAGAAAGGATATCCTGAAAACGCTACATAAGGTTATTAGAGAAAACATTGGAAATGCTTCAGCAGATTCAGTGAGAGAATACTATGCATCATACCTAAACAAGTATCAAGATGTGTATAGTAGTCATCTTCACAGTCAATCGGACAACAATGCTCTTAGCATAGAAGAAATTAAACCTGAATATTCTGAAGATGCCGAAACTCTAAATGGTTTTGAAATACTTAACCGCACTTTTGACCACCTACTAACCAATCACCCGGAAGTAATTGCTTTTGGTGAAGATGTTGGTAAAATTGGTGACGTAAACCAAGGGTTTGCTGGTCTACAAGAAAAGCACGGCGAGTCACGCGTAATGGATATGGGTATCCGAGAGAACACCATAGTTGGTCAAGCCATAGGAGCTTCTTTGAGAGGTCTTAGGCCAATAGCCGAAATCCAATACTTGGATTATTTACTTTACGGTGTACAGATGATGAGCGATGATATCGCTACCCTTCAGTACAGAACCAAAGGTGGACAAAAATATCCATTGATTATAAGAACAAGAGGGCATAGGCTAGAAGGAATATGGCATAGTGGTTCTCCAATGGGAATGATTCTAAACGCGGTACGTGGAATGAACGTACTAGTGCCTAGAGACATGACTCGAGCTGCCGGTTTCTATAATACCATTATGAAATCTGATGAACCTGCAATCATCGTGGAGTGCTTAAATGGGTACAGACTAAAAGAAAAGCTCCCAATGAACCTCACAGAGTTTACTGTACCCGTTGGTGTACCTGAAACACTGATAGAAGGTACTGACGTGACAGTTGTAACCTACGGTTCGTGTATAAGAATAGCTCAAGAGGGAATCTCAATATTGGCAGACAAAGGAATTTCAGTAGAGTTAATAGATGTACAATCTTTGTTGCCTTTTGATATAAATCATGACATCGTAGAATCACTCAAGAAAACGAACAAAGTAGTCTTTATGGATGAAGATGTAAAAGGTGGAGCTACTGGATTCATAATGCAAAAGGTGCTAGAAGAGCAAGGAGGATACCAATACCTTGATAGTGCACCACGCACATTGACTTCACAGGACCACAGACCTGCGTATGGAACAGACGGAGACTACTTCTCCAAATCCAATCCTGAGCAGTTGTTTGACTTGGTCTATGACATGATGAACGACTACGATCCTAATTCTTACCCAAATAATGAATAATAAAAAAGGCCGCTCGAAAGCGACCTTTGTATTTTAATCCTTTTAGGTATTATTTCTTAAGAGCTTCTAAAATCTCTTTCAATAAATCGTTGTCACTAGGACCTGCTGGTGCTGCTTCTGGCTCCGGTGCTTTTGTTTTATTATAGCCTTTTACTACCATAAACATTACAAATCCAATAATCAATAGACTTATAATATCATTGATCCAGCTACCATAAGCAACAACTGCTGCACCTGCTTCTTTAGCTGCGGCTAGAGTCTCATAAGGAGTATCTGTTAGGTTCCAAAACCTGTCTGCAAAATTCACATCACCAGTTAGTGTACTAACAAGTGGCATTGCAATTTTGTCTACAAATCCCTTAATTACTGCTCCTAGAGCACCTGCCATAATTACTGCAACTGCGAAATCAATCACATTGCCAGTCATAATAAACTTTTTAAATTCTTTTAACATGTTTTTTAGTTGATTGGTTATTAGACGGCAATTTAGGTGATAGGTCACACAATAGTTATGCGATTTATAAACAAGGCTCTACGGATGCTGCCTTGTTTATTGTATACTTTTTTTGATTTGTACGGTTCAAACACAGCACTCTTGACCTTCTTGTTTCTAACTTCTGATACCTTGTATTTCTAAAAATAAAATCATCTCCTTCAGGTATATCCTCCAGATGGATAATTGGATTTTCATCGAACTCGGCAAAAGCCTTCTCTACGTTCAAACTCACTCCACTGCACGCTTTGGGGTTGATGAGTTCGTTCTTCACCACATTGAGCAGATCAGAACTTCTTCCAAACTCTTCCTCCATTCCAAAGTAATAAAAAAGTTGTTCAAAATTTGACTTCCACTCAGGGCCGTGAGGCTTTACTTTGTTCCTATAATCTACGAAAGTTTTTAAATGAGCTATCTCATGTACTAGTGTGAATAAAAACCGATAAGAGTTAGTATCATGATTGACACTGATGCTCAATTTTGAGCCTTTTTGACGAAAATCTCCTCTTTTCGTCTTTCTAGGTTTGGTTATTTTGAGTATGCACTTATATCCTTCTATATACTCTAAAATCAACTGTGCCTTTTGCGAAGGAAGATGCTTTTCTAAGTATTCGAGAATACTCACTTAGCTATTTGCAAACAGCTAATAATGTTTCAGCAGCAGATACTTTTTGCTCCAATTCTACCTTGATATCAGTACCTAGTGGCACAAAAATATCCACCCTAGAACCAAACTTGATGAATCCCATTTCCTCTCCTCGAGTACACTTGTCACCAGCCTTGATATACCATCTTATTCGTCGAGCTACAGCACCAGCTATCTGTCTAAACAAGATTTCTGTTCCATCTTCTCTTTTGATTACAGAAGTTGTTCTCTCATTCTCTGTACTCGATTTTGGGTGCCAAGCTACCAAGTATTTACCTGGATGATACTTAAAGTAGCTTACTATACCAGATATTGGGTTTCGATTTACATGTACATTCAGTGGAGACATAAATACTGAGATTTGTATTCTTTTATCCTTGAAGTATTCCGTTTCCTCTACCTCTTCTATCACTACTACTTTACCATCACAAGGACATATAATTCCGTTTTCTGTCTGATCAGCAGGACGTGGTGGATTTCTGAAAAATCTCACTATCAAGATGTATAAAACTAACAACGGAACTCCTAGTAGAGCCATTAACCACTGTGGTGATCCTAATGCAGATAGTCCCAAAAGAACTCCTACAAATAGAAGCGTTGAAATAAGGATAATCTTATATCCTTCTCTATGCAAATTCATTAAAATATACCTCTAAGTTTAGATATATCAGCAACCTTCTCTATAGCTACTATATAAGCTGCTGTACGCATGCTACACTTATACTTTTTAGCTGCTTTATATACATTATCAAAAGCTAGCTTCATCACACGATCAGCTCTTCTGTTTACACGCTCTTCTGTCCAGTGATATCCTAGTCTGTTTTGTACCCACTCAAAGTACGAAACTGAAACTCCTCCTGCATTTGCTAAGATATCTGGAACAACCATAACACCGTTGTCTTCCAATATTTTATCTGCAGTAGATGCAGTAGGTCCGTTGGCACCTTCTACAATAAGTTTTGCTTTGATTCTTGAAGCATTTTCTTCAGTAATTTGATCTTCTAAAGCCGCAGGAACCAAAATGTCTACATCTAGTTCAAGCAAGTCTTCGTTTGAAATCATCTTACCGCCTTTGTATCCTTCTAGACTCTTATGCTTAGCAGTATACTTAATAGCTTCCTCTATATCTAAACCATCTTCGTTGTAATATGCTCCGGAAACATCCGAAATAGCAACAATGCTAACTCCTTGAAGTTCTAATAACTTAGCTGAAATACTTCCAACATTCCCAAATCCTTGTACAGCACAAGTAGATTTAGATGGATTCATTTTCAACTTAGCCATGGCACTTCTAGCAGATACCATAACTCCACGACCTGTTGCCTCTACTCTACCCAGTGAACCTCCTAACACTAATGGTTTTCCCGTAACCACAGCAGGAGACGCTTGACCCACTAGCTTAGAGTATTCATCCATGATCCAAGCCATCGTTTGAGGATTTGTTCCCATATCTGGGGCTGGTATATCCTTCTCAGGACCAAAGACATCACGCATAGCTCCAGTAAATTCACGAGTCAATCGTTCTAATTCGCCTTCTGACATAGTACGAGGATCACATTGGATTCCTCCTTTACCTCCACCATACGGAATACCTACTACGGCACATTTCCAAGTCATCCAAGCTGCAAGTGCTTTGACCTCATCTAGGTTTACTCCCATAGAGTATCTTATTCCTCCCTTACTAGGACCTAACTTAGAAGAGTGAACGACTCTATAACCTTGGAATACTTTTACTTTTCCGTCGTCCATAGTCACCGGAAGACTAACAATTACTGCTTTTTCTGGTGATTTAAGAGCATTGTAAGTAGACTCGTCCAGTCCGATTATCTTAGCTGCTTCATCAAATCTCTTCATCATAGATTCCAAAGGATTCAAATGATCTGTAATAGGAGCTGGTTCTTTGAACTTTAATGTCATTGTTCTAAAGTGTTTCTGTTGTTTTATTAAGGCAAATGTATTTATTATCCTGAATGCTATTACACACCCAACTTGTAATTTTCATCAAAGAAATAACAAAATGACTATATAAGGTATAGCCGAGAGGTAAATTGAATCGATTCTATCTAAGATGCCGCCATGTCCTGGAATAAGATTGCCGCTATCTTTTATGCCTGTTTTTCTCTTCATATATGATTCAACAAAATCACCAAACGTAGCAAAAAATACAATCACAACTGCAATAACATAGGGTGCCACCGGTAGATGAAATAAATAATGATTTAAAACAGTCATAAGCACTACTGTGACTATAGCTCCGCCAGCAGTCCCTTCTATTGTCTTCTTAGGTGAAACCGTAGGGAAAATGGGGTTTTTTCCAATCTGTTTTCCGACAACATAAGCCATCGAGTCATATAACCATATGGTTACAAAATAGAAGAGAACATAGTTTACATTGAATGCGGTATTCTGCATAAACCATATCGCTAATGCAATCAAGGGAAGGAATAAATACATAGTGGTACTTACATAATTCACCTTTTGGTGTTTTTTCAACTCCAAATAACTAAAATACAAACTTCCTAACTGCAAAATCCATAAAACAAGAAACGCTAAAATGTTCATCTCTCGAGCACCAACGAATGTCAGATACAAAATCACACCTGCAAAAACACCTGGGTTAAGCCATAGGTGTTGAATACTGGTTTTTTGGGCTATGTTGGCCATTTCATTTAGCGAAAGAAAAGTTAAAAGAGCCATCAAAACCCCAAAGTATGGACTACCAGCTACCGTTGCCAATACCATAATAGCTACATAAATGGCACCAAAAATTATCCTAAGACCTAGGTTAGACATAAAAGTTCTGCGTTTTAGTATTTGAATTGTTTTGTATGTACCAAAATAAGGCAGCTACAACTATAGCAATACCTACATTAGCAATTATTGGGAAATTAGCTCCTTGTTCCAAAGCTTTATCATAATCTCCATCCGTAAAAAAATACAACTGACTAACTGCCAGTGCATTGTTTGCAAAATGGGCAACAATAGACGTCCAGATAGAACCTGTCCAATAAGCAGCATAACCAAACACAATGGCTAAAAACATCATTGGTAAAAATTTCATGAATTGCATGTGAATCAGACTGAAAATCACTGCTGTGACAAGAATAGACAAATGCATGTTTTTAAATACTCCATTAAAAACATTCATCAAAAAACCTCTA
>JBMYYN010000026.1:0-14976 GCA_049609445.1 Bacteroidia bacterium
TGGTATGTTTCATCTTCTGAAACCCTATCAAACGCTACTTCAATTGTGGAACCAGGTCCAATTACTTGAACGGTGTCATAGATGGTAATATCACAAGGACCAGCAAATAATCTTAAACTAACCATCCAAGGCCCAGGCCCGTATGCTTTCGTAGGTACTAATGTCTTATCATTTGTATTTGCAGGACCAGATGGAGGATCTCCAAAGTTCCATAAGAAACCACTAACACCAGGACTAGCTGGTAAATCAGCTACAGAAAATTCAATTGGATTATCAGGCGTACAAGCTGGATTTGGCAAGGAAACAATCTTTGGTTCCATAACAATATTAGCTACAGCAGCTTTCCAAGTGAACACTTCAGTACAACCATAAGCACTTACCGTTAGTGATCCATCAAATGAACCGTGTGTAGTGTATAAATGTCGGATTTTGTAATCATTATCTACACCGTGCCACCAATCAGTATTTGTTGTGCTATTGCCACCCTCTAAAGTACCATCACCAAAATCCCAAATGAAAGTATCAATATCAGCAATTGGAACTTCAGATGTGTTCTCAAAAACACCTAAAGTCTGAAAACAACCCGGATTTGGTTTAGGTGTAATGTTGTCAAACTTAACTCCCAAACTAGGATGAACAAATATGATATCTTCAAATACAACTCTACTGATACAACCACTTTCGTCTTCAGATTCGATTACTAAATCAAAAAATCCTCCAGCCGGATCCGTAACTGTATGACAGAAATTCCAATCAATAGCTTTTCGAGTAGCTCCATCATCAAATAGAGTGTCATATCGCGTACCATCACTGAAAAGGGCAGTTTGTCTTATGATGTTTCCATCAGGAGCTTGTGTTGTATCTCTGAAGCAAAATTCATTGTTTTTAAAACATTGTATGGGTTCATCGAGCAATTCAACTCCTATCTCAGGAGAAGGCTTTATAATCACTGTCAATGTCTCGGTACAACTCCCTAAAGAACCACTAGCAGTCAAGGTAATTGTGAATTTACCGGCAGATGGATAACCATAAGTTGGATCTTGGTCCACACTAGTTCCATTTTCAGGATTTCCGAAATCCCAATTAATAATACTAGTATAACCTGGAGAATTATGCTTAAAAGTTATAAGCTCATTAACACAAAAAGTGTCTAAAACTCCTAAAGAGCCATCTCTCATTTCCAGTTTAGGAGAACACTGAGAGTAAGCAAAGCTACTTATAAAAATAAGCAAAAAAGATGCAATGTACTTGTACAATGCACCAGTTGAAAACAATTTATTCATACCGATATTCATTTGATAGTTGTTGTTATTACTTTTCAAAAAGTCTGTAAATTTAGTTTTGTTCATCATAATATTCAAATCTATGGACGTTTAAGTGTAAGTCTTATGTTTTTAGTGGATGGCTCCTCTCCAGATAGTTTGTAGTTTATTTTAGCCAAATACTCCCCACTAGGAGCTTCTTTTCCAGTACGTTGGTTACTTCCATCCCATTCATTATTAGGGTTTTGAGACGCGAATAGTAAGTTCATTTGATTGTCAAAAATTTGAATAGAGAAGAACTCATAATTCTCTATTTCAACGACATAAGTGTCATTTCGACCGTCGCCATTTGGGGTAAAGACATTGAACGTTTTTATACTTCCTGTAGGTTTGATTTCAAACTGGTATTCTGAACTGCTTGGACATGACGCGTTTTTTGATTCTGCTCTTAAGACATGATTCCCCACTTTCAAAACTTTCAAAGAGACTCCATTTGTACTACGAGACATTAGCTCATCGTCTAAGTACCAATCTGCAGTATTTGTCCTGCTACTTAAAGAAAATTCCTTCAGTCCATCTGTTTCTATACCTTCAACTATTTCAATTTTGTTGGATAGAGCTTGGATAGTAAATGTTTCTGTAAAATCCTGACTTCTAAACTTTAATTGGTAGTTCCCTTCTAATTGTGCTGTAAATTTAGAAGAAGTGCCTAAACTAGATATTGGAGTATCATTAAGATACCACATTCCTGCTCGATTTGAGGTCAGTTCTATCTCATCACCGATACATGGAGTTGTGTTTGAAATATTAGCTTCTACTGTAAACACTTCTGCTAAGTTGTTAGACTCATCTTTTTCTTCTGTAGAGCTAGAGTTGTTAATATTCTTCTCGTGAAGCTCATTAGACTTTAGATGCTCTTTTTCAATTTGGATAGCAACGGTTTCTTTATCTGCTTGAGAGTCGCTCTTCTTCTCTTGATTATTGTTTGACTCACTACGTGTTCTTATCTCCGTTGGTTGTTGGTCATTTTCGCTTACTTCTTCCGCACTTGTGTCAAGATTGTCTTCTATAGATTGTACCGGAGTAGTCGATTCTATTTCTGGCACCTCTGGTTGATTCTCATTGAAAATAACAATGCCGATAGAAGCTATTCCCCCAGCAAAAAGTGCAACTTTTAAGATGTTGGTCACCGAACTAAAGTAAGCGGAAATCTGAGTAATGAGACCAGCTCCTTGGCTAGTTGAGGCTGCTACATTTGACCAAACATCCTTAGGTGCTGGTGTAGTGTGACCATCCAACTGATCTTTTAGCAGCTTTTCAAAATCCGATATGTTTTCAAATTTCTTCATTATTTAAACCAATCCTTTAACCATACTTGAAGCTGCTTTCGAGCTTTAAAAAGTTGAGATTTTGAAGTATTCTCGTTTATTCCTAATTGTTCGCTAATCTCTTTATGCGAAAAATTGTCCACTACAAAGAGGTTGAAGACTGTGCGATAACCAGTGGGAAGACGCTGTACAAGCATCATCATTTTTTCTGCGTCCAAAGCCCCAGTCTCTATTTTGGAAGTGAGCTTAATGTCATTTGTATTTAGCTCAGAAACGTCAAGGTGCATCTTTCTCTTTCGAATAAGTTCTATACTCGTATTTACAAAAATGCGTTTCATCCAGCCTTCAAAGCTTCCTGAGAAACTAAATTTTTGGATGTTGTTAAATACCTTTATGAACCCTTCTTGAAGAGCATCTTTTGCTTCATCTTCATTGTTCATATATCGTAGGCAAATGCTGTACATGGTCCCTGAGTGTCTGTCGTATATCTTCTTAAACGCTTTGTTGTCTCCTGAACTACAAGCCTTTATCAATGATATTTCATCATATGGATCATTACTGCTCATAGTGTGAGTTGGTTTATAGATGTACTCAGAAAGGGATTGGTTGCCTAGAAATTATATTTTTTCTACGTGGTATTTTTCAGCTAGATATTCTTTAAGATTTTCTGCGTAGTAGCCCACTGCTTCTAGAGGTTCTATAATTTCGGTTTCATTTAGTCCTTGTAGGACTCTTTTGAATTGAATGCTTACTATTTTTTGCTCTGCATTTGCAATAAATTTAGCACTAAAAAGATGAAAGTTTAAGTGTGCCAATTCTTCCATAAACATGGACATGTTAGACTCAGCAGGGTAATGACAAATAGGGGCTATGATTTGGAATACTCCAGCTATATTATCTCTGTCGTAATATTGCCATTGACTTGCTTCTTTGGGCTGCCAGAGGTCAATATACATCTCGGTATTATCTCCCCGTTTGATTATATATTCACCCTCGTTTTCACACCTAGTTTGCTCAGGTTTCAGCAGTAAGTGTTTTTGAATTACTTCCTCAAATAGAGAAATAGCTTTTTTGATATCCATGTTTTATTTGGCTTGCAAAAATAAGGTTCTAGTCGAATGTATTTGTTTGATTACTCTTCTCTAAAAACGACTATTAAATAATAATCTGCTGCCCTTTTGACTTTCGTCAAATTTGCCATGATTGTACGCTATGTGACCTGAGACAATAGTCTGCTCAATGGAGGAAGTAAACACTTGCCCTTCCAATGGACTCCATCCACATTTGTAATGGATGTTATTCTTTGTCACTTCTTCTTGAGTTTCTGGATTTAGGATGACGATGTCAGCGTGGTAACCTTCCCTTAGGTATCCTCTTTTATCTACTCCAAATAATTGGGCAGGAGCGTGACACATTTTTTCGATTACACGTTCCATAGATATTCTCCCTGTTTTGGAGTGCTCTATCATCATCTGAAGGCTATGCTGTACTAGAGGTAATCCACTAGGAGCGGAGAGATATTTGTTCTGTTTTTCTTCCCAGGTATGAGGAGCATGGTCAGTAGCTATAATGTCAAATTTGTCATTATTCAATGCATCCCATAACGCATTTTGATCTCTTTCAGATTTGATAGCTGGATTACACTTAATTAGACTTCCTTTTTGATTGTAATCTGTATTGTTAAAAGATAAATGATGCACGCATACTTCGGCTGTTATTCTTTTTTCTGCCAATGGAATTTTATTTGTAAAAAGTTCTACCTCTTTCTCAGTAGATATGTGAAGTATATGTAGCCTAGAGTTATATTCTTTGGCTAGGTCTGTTGCCATTTTACTAGAAAGATAGCACGCTTCAGCATCTCTAATTATAGGGTGTGCAGTAAAGGGGATGTCCTCACCATACTTTTCTTTAAATGTAGTAGTATTTCGTCGTATAGTTCCTTCATCCTCGCAGTGTGTAGCGATTAGCATTGGGGTCTTTGAGAAAATATTTCGAAGCGTCTGCTCATTGTCTACTAGCATATTTCCTGTGCTGCTACCCATGAACAGTTTGATGCCACATACATCTCTTTCATTCGTTTTCAGAACCTCTTCGATATTATCATTAGTCCCTCCCATGAAAAATGAATAGTTTGCTAAAGAGCAGTCATTAGCACGAGCATATTTTTTAGCAAGTTCTTCCTGCGTTGTGCTTTGGGGATTCGTATTGGGCATCTCCATGAAGCTAGTAGTACCCCCAGCTACTGCGGCCTTGGCTTCAGTGTATATCTCAGCCTTATGAGTCAATCCGGGTTCTCTGAAGTGCACTTGGTCATCTATGACACCGGGAGTTACCCATTTACCACTTGCATCGATTACCCGATCTGCAGCTTTAGAAATTCCTGTTTTAGATATCTGAGATATGTATCCATCTTCGATGAGAATGTCTGCATGAAACTGTTCTCCTTCGTTAATGAGTAGTCCGTTTTTAATTAAAATTGAAGCCATAAGATTTTGAGTAGCAAAGCAACATCACTTTCGGCATTAAAAAAAGGCTTGAGAAGAATTGAAGCGAATTTAACTCTCAGTTCAATAAATAAAAGGTGCCTTTTCTGCTTCTTATCTTACCATCACACCCATTGTAGTATATAAAGTAAATATACGCACCTTGAGGTGCTGGTTTGCCTTTGTATAGCCCACCCCAGTTTTCCTTTTTAGAAGCAAATACTCTTTGTCCCCACCGGTTGTATATTTCTAATGAATAGTCAAATTGTATAATCTCAGTCTTGTATGGGAAAAAGTCATTTAACCCATTAGCATTTGGAGTGAAAGCATTTGGGATATACAGTTCGCTTGGATATGCTTCTGGGTCCACTATCACTTTTATATTGTCTGTTGCAAAACAATTTAATGAGTCAGTAATTGTGAGAGTATAAACTCCTTCGTTAGAGACTATAATGTCCTGATTTGAGCTTCCTGTACTCCACAAATAGTCAAAGTAAGGAGGCCCTTGAATAACTATTGGAGAATTTTTGCAAATAGTTGTGTCTCCGCCCAAATCCAATTTTGGAGATTGGGATAGTGTAATATTTATTGTGTCGGATTTGAAACAGTTATTAGAATCTTTGACCTCAACAGAGTAAGTTCCTGTAGTGTTTACGGTGAGGTATCTTGATTGCTCACCTGTATTCCAATTATATTCTATTCCGTCTGAGCCACCATCTAATTCTAGATCTATATAATCACAATAGTGAATATCATTGCCAAGTTCTAAATCTATGGAAGGATTAGTGATTAAAAAAGTGTCATTGTATTCGCAATCCCCCTGTTTTAACCTTACCCATTTGGCTCCTTTCGAACTAAAGGTTGTTATGGGTTCAGTTGATTGATTGGACCAGAGATATTGTATTCCTTTATTTTGAATTGAGCTAAGGTCTACTTCATGGATAAACTCATTACAATAGAACGCATCGTTGAGTTTAGGTTTTTCTGTTTCTCTAAGGTTGAAATCTAGATATTCGATACAGGGTCCATTGGAAACAGAAACAGTATAACTGCCAGGCTCATTAAATTGATTGTATCTCAAGGTGTCGAATATTCCAGAGCTCCATTTATAAATAAGCCCATCTATCCCAACATCCATCAATACATCCACCGAATCACAGAAAAGTGAGTCTGCAAGCGTAGGCAGTTCTGGTAATGGCTCTAAAAAGACATTAATAGTATCCCTATATGAGCAATCCCCATAGGACACAAAAACATCATATTGTCCAATATCTGTGACGAATATGTTTGAATTCGTTGAGCCTGTATTCCATTTTACTTCTTTAGCATCCGTTGCTCTTGTATCAAGCAATTGGTTAAATGGTCCACAGAAAGTTTTGTCTGGTCCAAGTTCAAATGGCTTGTCCTTGCGAATTCTGACCTCAAAGGAATAAATATCTGTACAAATTTCTGAGGAGACGGTTAGTGTGACAGTGTAATCGCCATTTTTGGGATAGACGTATTGTACATCAACAATAGGGTCGAAAGTAGTGAGTGTGTCACTAGTGGTAGTAGGGTCTCCAAAGTCCCAAAAGTATTTGGCTGGAGCAGAGCCTTTTATATAGCTTAGGTTTTCAATATCTACTGTATCCGTACATAGAATAGCGTATTGGCCTGTTGTATATGAGTCGTTTTTTATTCTAAAGTTGGTAAGTACATTGAAATCACATTGTATGACACTAATTTGGTAGTCTCTTCTAGTAGTTCCAATTATTTTTCCATCTCTATACTCGTCTACTTGAATACCTACTACATATACTCCTACTTCAGATGGTGTAACTGTAAGCATTCCGTTGTAGGCATCGATAAAAAGTTCTGGAGAGCCTTTTATTTGACGATTTTGATTGTAACCATTGGACCAAAGTATATTCTTAAAAGGGGGGGCGTCATACTCCCCAAACCTGTTAGGTCTTACATTGTTAAATTCATCATTCCTGCCACCATAATAACCACCAAGATATGGTGTCGTGAAGCTGTAAACAAGAGAGTCCCCATCTGGATCAATAGCTTTTTGGGAGACCTCTAGTGGAGCATCTACACACACATATATAGGAGGGATATCTTCGAAAAAAGCACTGTTGTTTGGAATGCTTTTAGGAGGTATAGTGGTCCAAGCGGTAAATCCAGTGTTACCCGGAGCTATAATATTATTTATGATATCATTTCTGCAGCAGCGTTGCCAAGATAAGATAACCCCATTCTCACCTGGGTCAATTATTTCTTCTGTCATGTACAAAACTGTAGAAACACATACATTCCCAGGTTCATTGACACAAGAGTAAGCCTCGTTTTTCGTGATATTTTTTGTTCCAAAAGTGTTTATTTCAAAATCACCTTGGTAGTCACCACTGACAGCATCCCATTTAGATATAAATAGAGTTTCGTCAGTTTTTATAGCATCATCAGATCCGTTTTCACAGTCAAAAAATAGCTGAACTATGATACGATACCTATTAGAATTGGCATCCTCCAGTTTGTAAAGAATCTCGCCTCCTACAATATGAGTAGCCCAAAGAGTTGTTTGAGCAAGTATTAAAAGTGATATGAGAACAATTCTTTTGATATGTATTATTCCTTAGTTAAAAGTCAAATATTCTAGCGATGTTAAAACCAAATCGAATGTCTCCATCGAGCCATTTCGCCTTGGTATCTGAAATGAATGCTTTCTCAAATGGGCCACTTGAGTTGGTGAAAAACAACTGAAAAACGTGACCTCCAGTTTCTACATCGAATCCCAAAGATAGGGAATTAGTGCTATTGCTCTCTAATTGGTCGGGCAAGACATAGAAATACTCCACGTTCAAAGTTGTCCTAGTAGTGAGTTTTTGACGTAGTCCGACACCAAATGCAAGAATATCATTCGCCTGATTACTTGAGTCTACTAGATTCTTGTGAACAAGAGTCGGAGACAACTGTACGCTCAAACCTTCAGTGAATTTACGTGCTACTAATAGCTGGTGGGTATAATGAAGTCTGCTAGAAAAGAGGTTTTCTCTATCAGGTTGGGTCCATTCTAATGTCGTGACACCAGCGTGACTTATCCAAGCAGCTGTTACTGGCATGTTTTTGACACCTGAGCTTTGTTTTAAGAATTTATACTTTACGAAGCCATCATATGTCTTATCTACGGTGCTTCTACCTAATCCTACATTTAGATTGTCAGTGATGCCGTAGTCTCCTCCTATTCTCATAGTGGCTTGGTCTAGTCCAAAAAGCTCATAAGCACCTGTGCTAAGAAAACCAAACCTGTGAGAGATTTTGAAATCAAATTCTCTTTTTGCTACAGTCTCTATGCTGTGGCCATTGACTACCCGATTGGTTTTGAAAGTAGCTATAGTATAATTGGTGACCTCCTCTTCTGTGTCGTCTAGTAAGTCTAAATCCTGGGTATACCCATTTAGAGAGAATAGTATAGCGAGAAGAAAAGATAGTTTTTTAGGCATGTTTAAGGATTTTAGGAAGTACTAGTGAGCATGTTTGTAGTCTGCATCAATAGATACTTTAATAGCATCAGATATTTTTTCAGTGGTACCTTTTGGTATTTTGATGCCATAATCAACGGGATTTACATTGAAAGTTGCTTTTGCATTCACTACTCCCTTAGTCACTACAAAAGTGCCAATGGTAGACACTTTCTTGGTAGTTTCTTTTATTTTTAGACTTCCTGATACTGGCGAAGTGTATGTTCCATCTTTTTCAAAGTTTATACCTTTTACATTTTCGATCACACCGCTAAAAGTAGACTTAGGGAATTTTGTACTTTCCATGTAGTTCTCATTAAAGTGTTCTTGCATCAGAGCTTTCGGAAATTCAAAATCTTTGACTAGTACGCTAAATTGAATCTTGCCACTTCCAGCGTCAAAAGCAGTTTTTACTTTATGATTTACCGCACTTATATCTTCTACTACTGTGTGACTAAAGAAGCTAATATTGCCTGTGTTTGTTTTGTAAATTCCTCCAGCGTGATTTACAAAAGATAATAATCCCAAAGCTAGGATTCCAAAAGTGTATATGATTGTTTTTTTCATTTGATTTATTCTATTCAATAATTATGCAATTTGAGAGAACTACGTCTATATCTGAGAGTAGATCTAATTCTTCTGACCCATTGATTCCTTTGCAGATTCCTTTTACTTTGATGGTACTAGACTCTTCTAGAGATTCTATTTTGACTAGCTCTTCTTGTTTGAACCCACATCTGATGTATCCATTGTCACCGTTAGCTTCAAGCACGAGTTGAGGCTCAAGTTTATTGCTTAGATCTTTTAAAAATATGGTGCCAATTACTTCAATTACTTTGTCTGAATAATTTTTCATGGTTTCAGCTTCATCTGAGCTGAACTTATCAAAAAGTTGGGCTGCAGTCATTGATTCAATTGCTTCACTGCTGCTGACATTAGTGTGCGGTTTATTATACGACTTGTATGCAAAATATGCACCTGCAAGTGCGACTAGTGATATTAGTAAGAATATGGGTCTTTTCATTTTGTTCTTTTGTTAGTTGTCTTTGGCTCCATCGTATATCCACGATTCTATCTTGTCTATATCGCAAGATGCCATTTGCGATGAAAACTGTGGCATAGCACTGAATCCATTACTATGCTTAATACTACCTAAAAGACGATTATTATCTACATAGATTTTTACGTCATCGTATGAGTCTAAGTCTACACTTCCACCAGGACTTGTGGTGTTATGACAGGAAATGCATCGGTAATTTGTTAGGATAGGGATTATGTCATCGGTGTAAGACATATCGGTTGTGACACAATCGTTGGACGAGTACAAATCTTCCTCATTATCATATTTACAAGCAGAGAAAAATAATGCAAACCCTAAAAAAACTATTAAACTTTTACGAAACACGTTCCAAATTTAACAATCATGGTCATCAAAAGTTCAAGTTAAGGCTAACATGACACTTTTGTTAGAAAGTATTTTTTTACAGCGGAATGTTCCCGTGTTTCTTCTTTGGGATACTAGCTACTTTGTTTTCTAACATAGCAAAGGCTTTGATTAGTTTTGTTCTAGTTTCCTCTGGAAGTATCACGTCATCTACAAATCCCCTCTCTGCTGCCCTGTATGGATTTGCAAAAATGTCAGCATATTCCTTTTCTTTTTCTGCAAGTGCTTTTTCTGGATCCTCAGAAGAAGCAATTTCTCTCCTGAAGATAATCTCCGCGGCACCTTTTGCTCCCATTACAGCTATTTCTGCTGTAGGCCAAGCAAAATTCATATCCGCTCCGATGTGCTTACTGTTCATAACATCATAAGCTCCACCATAAGCCTTCCGAGTGATGACTGTGATACGAGGTACAGTCGCTTCACTAAATGCGTAAAGAAGTTTAGCACCATTGGTTATGATGGCGTTCCATTCTTGGTCGGTCCCAGGTAAGAACCCTGGTACATCTTCCAATACTAAAAGAGGGATATTGAAGCAATCACAGAAACGAACAAATCGAGCTCCTTTTTGAGAAGAAGGAACATCAAGGACCCCTGCTAAGTAAGCTGGTTGATTTGCAACTATACCTATACTTCTTCCTGCAAGTCGAGCAAATCCTACAACAATGTTTGGAGCGTAATTCTCGTGAATCTCAAAGAATGAATCTTGGTCAATAATTCCATTTATAACCTCACGTATATCATATGGTTGATTAGCACTTTCTGGAACGATATCTATAAGTTCGCTTCTAGATTCATCACCCAAAGCATAGTCTATTTTTGGAGCTTGCTCTTCGCAGTTTTGAGGGATGTAAGAAAGAAGTTTCTTGAGATCTTCAATGGCTTCCAGATCGTTTGAAGCAGTAAGGTGAGCTACACCACTTTTTTCTGAATGCACAGAGGCTCCGCCTAAATCTTCTGAGGATACCTCTTCATTTGTTACGGTTTTTACCACATTTGGGCCTGTCACAAACATATAGCTTGTATTCTCCACCATAAGTATGAAATCCGTAATAGCCGGAGAGTATACAGCACCTCCTGCACAAGGTCCCATAATCGCACTAAGTTGAGGTATCACACCACTAGCTTGTGTGTTTTTGTAAAAAATATCTGCATATCCGCCGAGCGAAACAACACCCTCCTGAATTCGGGCTCCCCCGCTATCGTTCAGTCCTATAAGTGGTGCTCCATTTTGCATAGCCATGTCCATCACTTTACAGATTTTTTCAGCGTGAGTTTCAGATAATGATCCGCCAAACACAGTAAAATCTTGAGAAAAAACATAGACTAATCTGCCGTGAATGGTTCCATATCCAGTCACTACGCCATCACCGGGATAGTGCATTTTGTCCATCCCAAAGTCCGTGCTACGGTGTTTGACTAAGGCTCCTATTTCTTCAAATGAGTTTTTGTCGAGAAGAAGGTCTAATCTTTCACGAGCTGTAAGCTTATTTTTGGAGTGTTGAGCATCTATTCTCTTTTGTCCTCCTCCGAGTTTTGATTCAGCAATTTTATGGCTTAGTAGGTCTCTTTTGTTCATATGATTCCTTGTCGTCTAGTTTTTATTATTATTCAGATAAATCTGAGATGATTTCCTCCGTAAGTTCCAAGTTGTGATAAACCGCTTGTATGTCATCATCTTCTTCAAACTTATCTATGATTTTTAATACATCTTTGGCTTCTTCTAATCCGAGAACCGTGGTGTTATTAGGTATTTGTTGTACTTCAGTGGATTGAACTTCTATGCCAAGTTCAGCTAGCTTTTTTTGCATATTCCCATAGTTGTCAAAAAGGGTATAAATCACTGTATTATCATCTCCTCTTTCTACTTCTTCAGCACCACCATCAATGAATTCTAGTTCCATTTCGTCAGCATCTTTTCCATCCAGTTGACTGTTTTCTATGGTGAATACACCACGAGTATCAAAAATGAAACTAAGAGAGCCGTTTGTTCCTAGGCTACCGTTGTTTTTTGAGAAAATAGAGCGAATGCTGGCAACCGTTCTATTGATATTATCAGTAGTGGCATCTATAAATATGGCTATTCCGTGTGGTCCATATCCTTCATAAGTATATTTCTGAAGATTAGCTGCTTCAGATCCAGAACCTTTTTTTATTGCTCGTTCTATTGTGTCTTTCGGTAGATTAGCACCTTTAGCATTTTGGACGCAAAGTCTCAGAGCTGGATTGCTGTCTAAATCCGGGCCGTTGTCCCTTGCAGCAATGGTTATTTCCTTAATAATACGGGTCCAAACTTTCGCTCTCTTTTTGTCTTGAGCAGCTTTACGGTGTTTGATATTTGCCCATTTACTGTGTCCTGCCATTGTACTACCTTTCTCTTCTGAATTGCTCAGCAAACTTAAGTGAATTGCATGAAAAAAGCCGACTACTCGGTAGTCGGCTTTCAGTATTTTAATTTGAAAATCTTAATTAGTGTGCGATGCTCACTTTAGTAGTGCTAACCTCAGTGCCATTTGTAACTTTAAGGATGTACATCCCATTTTCTACTTCACCAACATTAAGTTTATAAGACTCCCCATTGAAACTATCTTCAATTGTTTTAGAAATAACAGTTTTCCCAGTTAAGTCAACTAACTCTACTTTTACTTCAGCAAGCTTAGTGTGAAGAAGCTCAACGTTTAGAACATCCGAAGCTGGATTAGGATATGCAGCGATGTTGTTATTAAAATTTACTTCGTCTACAGAAACTCCGTTTCTATCAATATTCCACCAAGTTATTGTAGTTCCACTAACATTATTTGTTGAGTCGTCATCTACTTGATTCAATGCATATGCTCTCAAGCCAAATACAACGTCCAAAGAATAATTAACAAATCCTCTGTAGTTTAGGTTATTTACTTCAATGTCATAAGTTTCACCTGGTTTTACCTCAGATGTAAGAAGATGCAAACTATATACACCAGCAGATGCTCTAGATGGGAACTCAGCGATCAATGCTTGATTTGCAGGAACACCTGGTCTAAGCAAAAGCATGTTGAAGATAATCGAATCTCCTGCATTAAATGTAGTCGTGCCTTTATTCTCACATTCTATTGTCATATCCATAGCAGTCCCGCTTAAAGTAGACACTAGTTCAGTAGGTTTTTTGAGTGATTTGATAGCCCAATCTACTTGTGCATATGAAATGCTTGTAAGAGCTAAAAGAACAAGAGTAAGTGTTTTTTTCATGTGTGTTTTATTTAATAATGTTTCAAATTTAAGCCAAAAAGCCTTATGCAAATAGAAACTCTAACTCATTTGTGTCAAGATTTTTCAAAATATTATTTTCTGACATGATAATGTCTTTGGAATATCCTTTCTTCTTTTGTTGTAGAGAGATTATTTTTTCCTCGATACTTTCTCTTGTTATAAACTTATAACTGAATACATTTTGAATTTGTCCTATTCGATGAGTTCTATCTCTGGCCTGTGCTTCTGCAGCAGGATTCCACCAAGGATCCACAATGAATACGTAATCTGCAGAAGTTAGATTCAATCCAGTTCCCCCTGCTTTTAAGGAGATTAAGAATGCAGAGGGAATAGTTGTTTTTTGGAACTCAGAAACATAAGTAGCTCTCTTTTCCTTTGAAGTGGAACCAGTCAGTTTGAAGAGGTTAACATGCAGCTTCTCCAAGTCCCTCTGGATAATATCTAGATAAGAAACGAATTGAGAGAAGATGAGTACTTTGTGCCCATCTGATATGGCATTTCTTATTTTTTCTAGTAAGATTTCGTGCTTACCACTTGCATCGGAATATTCCGAATCTACGAGCTTAGGATGATTTGCGAGTTGTCTTAGTTTTGATAGACCTTGGAGGATATTGAACTTCGATTTTTGTAATCCTTTTTCTTCGATGACTTCTAAGATATTGTTACGATACTTTGATTTAGTCTCTTCATAAATCTCCGCTTGCCTCTCGGTCATTTCGCAGTATATGATTTTCTCTGTGATGGGAGGGAGTTCCGTAGCAACTTCTGATTTTGTTCTTCTGAGCAGGAATGGCTTTATTTTTTTTCTGAGTTCTTCTGCCTTTTTCTCATCCTGGCCTTTTTCGATAGGGCGGGCATATTTTTCATCAAAATCTTTAAGACTGCCGAGTAGCCCCTTGTTTAAAAAATTCATTTGACTCCAGAGGTCTCTTATTGAATTTTCGATCGGTGTGCCGGTAAGAGCGACTCTACAGCGGGACTCGATTTTGTTTATGTATTGTGTTGTTTTAGTAGAGTGATTTTTTATGTTTTGGCTTTCATCTAGTATAGTGACATCAAAATCTAATGATTGAAAAAGTTCTGAATCATTTCTAATCAAACCGTAACTCGTTATTATGAGGTCAAATTTCTCTAGCTTGTCTGCAGATTTTTGTCGTTTTGTTCCGGAGTGAATATGACATTTTAGGTCAGGAGAAAACTCTTGTGCCTCATGAGACCAGTTGTATAAAAGTGATGTTGGGGCTATCAGAAGAAATTTAACTGAACTATTCTCTTTTTTGATTCGCTGTTTTACTAATTGTAAGAAAGCCAAGGTTTGTACGGTCTTTCCGAGACCCATATCGTCAGCTAAGATGCCGCCAAACCTGTTGTTGAAAAGAAACATCAGCCAACTTAGCCCATCTATTTGGTATGGCCTAAGTGTTCCGTTAAATGTAGGGCATGGTTTTTCTTTACGAATCTTGACCAGGCTGTTTAAGTGAGCTTTTATTTCTTTAGACTTGATCAAGCCTAAGATATCAACTTGATACTTCTTTACGCTAAAAGTATTGCTCTTATGTTTTGCTTTGCTCAAAGACTCTCCTAGTTGTATCCATTCATCTGGGAATACAAAGATTTCCCCATTAGGAAGGTCTATTTCATATAGACCCTTTTTCATTTGAGCTATGACCTTACTAAATGATATTTCATATTCGCCAACGGTAATAGTCACAT
>JBMYYN010000027.1:0-14392 GCA_049609445.1 Bacteroidia bacterium
GGAGTGCTACTTTGATGCAAATGCTCAACCTCAATATGCTCTATTAGACAATGAGGGGAATCTTCTTCAACCAACCAGGACATATGACAAGGATAAAGATGCATATGTTAAGTTCTTAAAAGCAGGTTTAGAAGAATTTAAAAAATAAGGAGTTTGCGTGTAATGAGTATTAAGCAACACTTTACAGAGGCTCAAGATGTGCTAGCGGCATTTTTAGCAGATGATAAAAACTTTGAGAATATTGAAGCTGCAGGGAAGCTACTTGTAGAAAGTTTTCAAAACGATGGTAAGGTTTTAAGTTGTGGAAATGGAGGCAGCCTTTGTGATGCTATGCATTTTGCAGAAGAACTAACAGGAAGATATAGAGAAAACAGGCCTGCAATAGGAGCAATAGCTATAGCAGATGCTAGCCATATGGCTTGTGTGGGGAATGACTACGGCTACGACTATGTTTTTTCTCGTTATGTAGAAGGTGTAGGGAGAAAAGGTGATGTACTTCTAGGTATAAGCACAAGTGGAAATAGTCAAAATGTAGTTAACGCTATCACAGCTGCCAAAGAAAAAGGGATGAAGGTAATAGGACTGACCGGAAAAGACGGTGGGAAGATGGCCGGATTGTGTGATGTAGAGATTAGAGCACCTAAGAGCTCATTTGCAGATAGAGCCCAAGAAATACACATCAAAGTGATACATTCTCTTATAGATTTTGTGGAACAAAATCTATAAAATTCATTGTTCTATGTTAATAAAGTCGATAGACTTTTGGTAAGTCATTGACTTTTATAGGAATAAAGTTGTACTTTGTTATGCACAAAATGTAAAATTTTAATCCTTATATATGAATTTATCAGAAAACCAACTACTACAAAATCCTGATTTCTCAGGTAATTTGGGGAGGCCTTATGTAAAAAAGAACCCTCTAAGCCCAAACTATTTTAAGACTACATATCAAACTCAAGAAGTATGCTCAAACATACTTAGACCAACGACTCATGATGACTTAGTCCAACTTATCAATAATTTAAACAGCAAGGGCCTTTCATTTCACGTGGTCTCTACAGGTTTAAATCTCGGATATGGCGGTAAAGTGCCAGAATACTCTTGTGATGTCTTGATCGATCTTATACTGCTCAAAAACATGGAAGTAGATGCGAACAGAGCGGTTGCTACAGTAGAATGTGGAGTAACACAGTTAGAGCTATTTAACTATCTCAAAAAGAAAGAACTTGATTATTATTTTCATATCACCGGAGCACCTGCAGATAGTAGTATCGTAGGTAATGCTATGGCTGGTGGATATGCGAATGGAATTAATAGCATTAGATATGACCGAGTCCTTTCTGTGAAAGGAGTGTACCGCGATGGAACAGAGTTTAACACTCTAAATGGTAGCAATACTAAGTATACTGACAAAGCAGACATCAGAGGTTTGTTTAAAGGTGGAGAGCAAGGTATTATAACTGAGATCGAGTATGAGCTTGACCCGATTCCAGAGTATATGCATATCACTTTCTTCTCAGTAGATGAGAACGAAGAGATAGGTGAAGTGATGGATACATTTGAGTACTTCAGAAAACATGGAGTGATTCAGTCTAACGTTAGTATATTTAATAGTTATAGAATATATGCTGAGAATGCTGGTCACTACACGCCTACTATAGGAATAGATCCTCAGGAATTCAAAAAAAGAATATACAAGTACTTGGAAGATAACGGACTAGATTTTTGGTGTGGAGAGTACAATGGAGTGATAGCAAATAACTACACCAATATGGATGTGATGTCCATCACAGAAAATTATATTGAGACCACTCTGAGAAAACACTTGACCAAGTACAAGACGATTGTCGTAACGAAAGAAGATATCAAGAGATTAAGATATGACACAACTGCAGCACTACCTAAAGATGCATTAGAAGGTATGCGAGGACGTATTCTTACTTTCACTGGTACACCTAAATACGGGAGCATGTCCATGAGCTATTGGAGAAAGAAATCTGTCGATTTGAATGCCATGAATATTGAGAAAGATAAGTGCGGATTTTTGTGGCTTGCTCTCTCTCTGGTACCTGAAAGCAAGAATTGCTTAGAAACAGTAAAAGCTTTAGAAAAAGTAGTATTTAAGTATAATTTTGAACCTTTCTATGTGATAGATTACGTAAGACCGCATGAGACCTATATTATGTGGGCGATCATCTATAATAGAAACAACAAGGATGAAGATCAAAAAGCTATTGAATGTTACAGAGAATGTGTGGATTACATCAATACAAACGATAAAGTAACCGTATATCGAAAGCCGAAAAATCTTAAAACAAACTAAATAAAATGAGTGTAAACGAGTCAGCAATTTTTAATGCTCCAGTCTGCTTAGTCGAGACATCCTCGTCTTGGGAGATTGTGTATTCGAATAAAATGGCTCGTTTGCATGGTTTTATTGAAGGCGAGTCTATTCTAGAGGTTTTCAAAAATGGATTTCACTCTAAAGGGAGATTCAAGGACTTGATAAAAAAAGGTGAACCTTTTAATTTGGAATTACAATCTGATGCAAAACACTATTTTCATACAGAAGTAAATTATATTGATGAGACTGATTCTTGGTCGTTCTCCCTTACGAAAGCCAATTTATTAGAACAATCTTCTGAGTCTAAGTACGATCACTTTGTAAAAAGTGCTGTAGATAAGCTTCCGATAGATGTAGTCATATATGATAAGGATCTACACTTTGCGTATATAAATGAAGTAGCTGTAAAAGACACAAAACTTAGAAAGTGGCTAATAGGTAAGAGTATAGAGGACTACGTAGCGTACAGAGGGCTGCCAAATGAACACGGTGTAAGCCGTCGCTCTTTCTTCAATAATATTATTGATGAAAAAGAACCAGTGAACTGGATAGATGAGTATTACTTCAAAGATGGTGGGAACAAGTTCATGCTGAGAAACTACTATCCATATATCATAGATAATGAAGTGGAGTTCTTGTATGGATGTGGTGTTGACATCACCAAGGAGAAAGAAACGGAGTATAATTATGAGCTGCTCATTAAGGATCTGACTGTAAGAAACAAGTTGCTAAGTCAGTTTTCGTATGTGACATCACATAATTTGAGAAGTCATTCAGCTAATTTACTTGGCTTATCTAGCCTAATAGATACAGTGCGAAATGAGCCTGAGAAATTGGATGATATTTTGGGTAAAATCAAGTTTGTAACTAAGAATTTGGACGCAACACTATTTGACTTGAATACTATTTTGAATCTTGAAAAGGATTCAGATAAGAAAGAAGAAGTTGATATACAAGAAATGGTAGATGACATTTTCAAAGTATTTATGGCGAAAAGTGATCGAGTCACTGCACAGCTTTCTACTGACTTAGAAGTGAAGAGAGTAGAAGTAAGTAGGTCTAACTTAAACAGTATACTTCATAATCTCATGAGCAATGCCATTAAGTACAGTGCTAAGCATAGATTTTGTAAAATACTTGTTCGATCATACTTGGATGGCAAGAATGTTAAGATATCAGTTGAGGACAACGGTATAGGTATAGATACCATACGTCATAAAAACAAGCTCTTTCAGTTATATAAGAGGTTCAGTCCGGAACATGCCACAGGACGTGGGATAGGCCTTTTCTTGGTTAAATCTCAAGTTCACAGTATGAAGGGAAGAATAGATGTCAAAAGCCAAGTAGGAAAGGGTACCACCTTTACCATCACTCTTCCACAGGAAAGTTATGTGAGAGAGAAAAATCTAACGATAACCAAACGAATCTAGGTGCTTAGTATAGAGTACAATTGAAGATCTCTAACAAATTTATACTGTTCATTATTCTCCTAGTTGGGGCTTTTCTTAGATTTTGGAATTATAATGAAATTCCTTTTTCGCATGACGAGTTCAGTGCTTTGTTCCGTACTGATTATTCGTCATTCTCAGATCTTATAGACTTTGGTGTTCGGCCAGATGGACATCCAGCAGGAATACAAGTTTTTTTATACTATTGGACTAGAATATTTGGCACTGTGGAGTGGGTAGTTAAACTACCATTCACTTTGATGGGCTTGATTTCAATTTATCTAATTTTTTTAATCGGAAGGTTTTGGTATTCTGCATCTGTAGGTCTTATTTCTGCAGCCTTCGTCAGTTGTACTCAGTTCAGCATAGTCTACAGTGGTACTGCGAGGCCATACATTAGTGGGATGTCCTTCGTTTTAGCGATGGTCTTGTTCTGGTCTAAGGTTGTCAGAAACGAAGAGGATCAGAAGTGGAACAGACTATTTTACATATTGTTCTCGGTTCTTTGTGCCTATAACCATCATTTTAGTTTGCTCTTTGCGGCCATTGTTGGTTTGAGTGGATTATTCTTTGTTAGAGGAGTTTTTTTAAAGAAGTATCTCATCAATGGTCTGCTAATTTTCGCCCTCTATATTCCACATTTAAGTATCTTTTTTGACCAATTGAGTCTAGGAGGCATTGAAGGTTGGTTAGCCAAGCCTAAGCCAGACTTTTTACAGAAATACTTGAGCTACATTTTTCATTACTCTAAATGGTTCGCCATATTTTCAGTCGTGTTGACTATTGTGGGAGCACTCCTTTACAGAGTTAAAAAGTACGATTTTACTAAGTTGGTGCTTTTTAGTTTGTGGTTTTTACTCCCAATAGGCATAGGGTATTATTATTCTTTGGAGGTCAGTTCAGTTTTGCAGTATTCAGTCTTGATCTTCGGTTTTCCATTTTTGTTTTTTATCATTTTTGGGCATTTCGCGGAGTTAAAACCGTATCAGAACCTTACTATAGTAGTATTGATATTGGGTGTAGGGATTTACAGTTTAATACTAGGCAGACAGCATTATAGATTGTTTTACAACTCACATTATGAGCATATTGTATCGGATATCAGCCAGGTAGATAAAGACAGAGATAGTACACTTTTCTTGGTAGATTCTCATCGAGAAATAACTAAGTACTATTGCCAAAAGAATCAAATCGAAGACTCGATTCTCTTTTTGACTGACTTCTCAAGCGAGTTGAGTCTTAGAAAATATCTCCAATCTATTTCAGAAAAGTATAGCCAAGTTTATTTAGGTGCTTGGAGTAGTACCAATGCTAACATCATTCCTATGATAACTGAATATTTTCCAAATACACTTTGGCAAAATAACTATGTTGGCGGATCAACAATTCTATTAACTAAGGGTCTTCCTGATGTGGTTAGTGAAGGTAGCATCTTGGCATTTGAGGATGTAATTACAGAAGGGTGGTCCTCATACAAGATAGAGCTTGATAAGGTGAGTGGGAATGGTTTCTTCCATTTAGATTCCACAACCGAGTGGTCTATGGCTTATGTAGATACTTTAAATAAACTGGTTCATTCCGAGTATGATTTTATTGATATTTCCGTAGACGCCAAGTCCAGATCCAACGTAGAAGGAATGTCTATAGTCGTAGTGGTGGAAGAGAATGGTGAAACTCGTCATTGGAACAATGTTAATTTCTCAAGGTTTATGGAACGAGGTAATACTGGGTGGTCAAAGGTGCACCACAGTGTTCAGTTATCTGATATAAAATATGGGGATGATGCAGTCATCAAAACCTTTGTGTGGAATAGCAAGAAAGAAGAAGTGTTTTTAGATAACTATTCTGTAATTGTTAGACCAGGCAATTCAGTGGTTTATGGATTACGTGATGACTTCTAGAGCACGTATCGGAGAAATTTAATTTTCTTACCATCGGCAAGCCACATTTTTTCATAAAACGTCTGAATGTTAGCTAGATGCTCTGGTATCTCGTCCCAATTGTAGATGTCATCAGAGTCAGAGATCACTTCTAGATTCTGCTCCAAAATCACTTCCTTAGTGTATTCATAAAACCGCGTGGAGTCTGATTTTAGATTCATGATAGCTCCGTCTTTACTTATGTTTCTATATCTGTCTAGAAACATGGCATTGGTCAGTCTTTTTCGCTTTTTAGAGTGTTGTGGGTCCGGAAATGTGATCCAAAATTCATCTATTTCTCCTTTTTCAAAGTACTCTTCTATATTGCCGATCATCAATCTATGAAATGCAACATTTTGAAGGTTGTTTTCCAAAGCGTACTTAGCACCTTTCCATATTCTATTTCCTTTGACATCTATGCCGATGAAGTTTCGGTCAGGAAAGCGTTCAGCTAGTCCTACAGTATATTCTCCTTTACCACAAGCTAGTTCCACTGTAATTGGGTTGTCGTTTTTGAAAACGTCACTTTTCCATTTTCCTTTGAGTTCTACTACACGCTCGTAGCAGTTGTCAAATGCTGTAACCTCTGCGAATTTTTGAAGCTTTCCTACTTTTCCCACGGGGCAAATTTAATATGCTTTACGGATAAGTTTTCCTGTATCCGTTCGGTTGATTGAATCTACGTAAAGTATAGACTTAGGATTATGATAACTAGGAAGTTCTCGTTTTATAGCTTCCAATAAGAATGATTCATTTTTAAGAGGTTCTCCTTCAAGGACGAGGATTACTTTCTGCCCATATGTTTTATCTGGAATAGAGCTTATATAGAAATTTCGATTTATGCTGGCAGAAGAGAATACACTTTTGATTTTTGGTTCAATGATGGTTGGATGAATTTTGATTCCTCCACTGTTGATTACGTCATCTGCTCTACCGATAATCTCAAATCCATCTCCGTGGATTCTGGCTATATCATTAGTGTCTATGCTAAACTGAAGTTCAGGAATACGGATGGTCAGTTGGTTTTCTGAAAGCAGAAGATTTACACCAGATTGTGGTCTAAAGTGCTTGTCGTAACCTATTTTTTTTAAAGCAATATGGCTTGCGGTTTCAGTCATACCGTAAGTTTCCCAAAATTGAGTAGTCCTTTTCTCATTGAATGCTTTTATTTTTTCTAGAAGTTCTAAAGAAATAGCAGCTCCTCCAATGAGTATAGATTTGAATTGGCCTATTTCGTCCTTATGTGAGTCTAGTATGTTTTCAAGTTGAAAAGGGGTTAGTGAGGTTTGGTCATAGTGATGAACACCTGATATGGTCTCAAGTGGGTTGGATGATGGGTCGACAAAATGAATATGCCATCCGAAATGAAGTGCTCGGATGAGCTGCATGAAACCTCCTGTTTTAGTCACTGGGATGCAGCAGAGTATGGACTCGTCAGAGTCATTTATTTTACCCAAAGTACTTCTTTTGTCCAGAGCTCTCTTTGTACTTTCAGCACTCCAAATTAGTAACTTACGTCCTAGTTCTACTAATTTAGGAGTCCCAGTACTCCCAGAAGTCTTTAATTCAAAAGTTTCTTGACCTTCAAGCCACATTTTAGAGATTTTTTGGACAAAGTCTCTTTCCTTAAAATCATCAGAATATGTTATGTGTGAGATTGTCACTTTTCGGCTATTTTCCATCAAAAGTATTAATCTTTCTATGCACTAATCTCATCGCTACTTACAATTTCAGATTTGGGGTGCCATAAAGCCCATAAATCCTTAAATTCGCGACTTCTTTTTATAATATTAAATTTATGTCTAAAAGTTTTAAAAGCATTTTTTCACTAGTCCTAGTTTTATCAGCGTTTACTTCTCACGCACAAGATGTGGAGAAGGATCGTTCAATGTTACGTTATCCGATTTTTAGTTTTGGTGACAAGCAGGTCCTAAGCGATGAATTTGTTCGTGTTTTTAATAAGAATAAAAGAGATGAGGTAGCTCCTACAAAAGATGAGATCGAAGAGTATTTAGATCTATATGTTAAGTTTAAGTTGAAAGTAGAAGAGGCATATGCTCGTAAGATGGATACCATCCCGAGTTTTATAACTGAGCTAGCAGGATATAGAAGCCAACTAGCAAAACCTTATTTGACAGACAAGACAGTTACCGAAAGACTGATCAAGGAAGCCTATGATCGATCACAATTAGAAGTGAACGCAAGCCATCTCTTGATAAACTGTCCACTAGACGCTAAAGCAAAAGATTCGCTAGCGGCGTATCAAAAAATAATGGGTCTCAGAGCTAGAGTCACTAAAGGTGAAGACTTCGGGGACTTAGCTAGAAAATTTTCAGAAGATCCGTCAGCTAAGACAAACAATGGCGACTTGGGGTATTTTACCGCCTTTCAGATGATTTATCCATTTGAGAATGCTGCCTTTACTCAAGAAGTTGGTCAGGTAAGTATGCCGATACGAACGCAGTTTGGGTATCATTTAGTTTTTGTAGCTGATAGAAGAAAATCCTTGGGAGATATTCAGGTGTCTCACATTATGATGAAGTATTACAACGATGGTCAGATTGACAGTGTCAAAGAAAAAATAGATGCAGTACACGCCAAACTAGAATCAGGAGCAGATTGGAATACAACTGTGGGAGAGTTTTCTGATGACTTCAATACGAATAGTAAAGGAGGGAAGTTAAGTTGGTTCAATAGAACTACTGCGAATATCCCTAATGAATTTAAGGATGTTGCTTATGGCTTAAAGAATGATGGGGATTACTCAAGACCTATTAAAACCAAATTCGGATGGCACATTATCCGAAGAGAAAGTATGAAGAAGAGTCCTTCTTATGAAGACTCCAAAGAGGTCATAAGACGAAAGGTAGAGAGAGATAGCAGAAGCGAGCTTAATAAGGAAGTTGTTGTAGCTCGTGTGAAGAAAGAAAACAACTATCAGGAGGTAGAGGGAGTGTCAGCAGTGCAAGGTCATTTCATGGACGACTTACTTCAAGGTAAGTACACGAAGAAGGAAGGGAATAAACTAGTGCTTTTTACGATAGATAATAAAGCATACACAGATGATATGTTTTATGATTTTGTAGCACGAAATCAGAGTAAATCAAACAAGTCTTTAGAAAGTGCTGTGTCAGGTTATTATAACTCGTTTGTGGATGAGAGCAACATGGAGTATGAAGAGTCTATTTTAGAGAGTAAATATGATGACTTCAGATATATAATGCAGGAGTACAAAGATGGTATCCTTCTATTTGAACTAACGGATCAGGAAGTTTGGAGTAAAGCAGTAAATGATAGTGCTGGATTAGAAAAGTACTATCAGAATCACTCTGATCAGTATATGTGGAAGGAAAGAGCTGATGCGACAATCTATAGCTGTAAGGACGAGAAAAGTGCAAAGAAGGCAAGTAAACAAGCTCAGAAAGGTGTTTCTATGAACGACATTTTAGCCAAGTGCAATAAAAAAGATCCTCTAGCTGTAACTGCTGTGAACAAAAAATATGAGAAAGGTTCAAATGAGCTACTTGATAAAGTAGAGTGGCAAAAAGGTGTTTACAAATTAGACAATGAGAATGATCGAGTAAAGTTTGTTTACATAGCGGATATTTTGTCTCCATCATTGAAGCCTATCGAGGGAAATATGGGGCAAGCAACTTCCGATTATCAAAATTACTTGGAAGCTGAGTGGATTAAAGAACTTAAAGTCAAATATCCGGTTACAATCTTTGAAAACAACGTAAAAAAGCTCTATAATTAGATTGAAGAAACTTCAGTTTATATTGCTTGTTTCTCTGTTGACATCTGTCTGGAGCTGTATGAAAAGCCCAGAAGGAAAAGTCATAGCAGAAGCGTTTGGAAATAAGCTGTATGAGACTGAATTGGAAAGTGTAATTTCTGCGGATGCAAGTTTGGAAGACAGCATATTTATTACCAAAGAATACATAAATGTGTGGCTGAACAATCAGGTCTTGCTAAATCAAGCAGAAGTCCTATTAAGCCCAAGCGAGAAGGATAAGTCTAAAGAATTGGCTCAATACAAAGCAGATTTGCTTTCATATGAAGTCCTGAATAAGCTCGCTGTGCAGGAACTTGATACATCGTTCAGAGAAGAAGAATTACTGTCGTACTACAATGATAATTTGGACGAGTTCGAGTTGTCACAGAATATCATAAAGATTGTTTTTTACAAAGTGCCTCGGGATGCAGAAGATATTGGTTTGTTATGGCGAGCATTCAAAGCGGGAGATCAATCTATCAATGGGAAACTTAGGTCTTTATCGGAGTTAGGAGGGAATTACTTTACGGATAAAACTACTTGGGTTTATTTTGATGACATTCTGAAAGAAATTCCGATTAATACTTACAATCAGGAACACTATTTGAATAATAACAAGTTTATTCGTCTCAATGATGGTAGCTTTGTTTACTTCATTGAAATCATAGACTTTAAAATAAGGAGTACAACATCTCCGTTTTCTATGGAACGGAATAATATTAGAGAATTCTTACTTATGAAGCGTCAGCAGAAATTGGTAAAATCAATTGAAACAAAACTGCTGGAAGAAGCGTATAGAAAGAAACAAATACAAATATTTTGAAAAGTATAATAACAGCCATTTTAGTATTGGCAGGAATACAGTCGTTCAGCCAAGACATGAGAGTGTTGGATGAAATCGTTGCCGTCGTAGGTGAAAATATAGTGATGAAGTCCGAGCTAGAGGCAGAGTATGCTCAGGCTAAGAAGGATATGTCATTTTACGACGGAGATCTGAAGAGTGAGATCTTGAATCAATTGATTATACAGAAGCTCTATCTTCACAAAGGAGAAGTGGATAGTATATATGCGGGAGAAGATAAAGTGAATGCAGAGGTAGATAGACGAATTCAGTACTATGCTTCTCAGATAGGGGGAGAAGAAAATTTGGCTAAATACTTGGGAAAATCAATCGATGAGTACAAAAAGCAGATGAAAGGCAAAATAGAAGAGCAAATGATTACACAACAAGTGCAGCAGGCCTTAGTTGCGAATGTCAAAGCTACGCCGACAGATGTTAGAAAGTTTTTTGCAGAGATACCTACAGATAGTTTGCCAGAATTCGGAAAAGAAGTAGAGTTAGGAGTTATAGCGGATAAGCCAGATCCTAGTGACTATGCTAAAAAGTATGCTCTTGAAACGATAACCAAAATAAGAGAAGATATAATAAACGGTAAGTACACCTTTGAGATGTCAGCGAGGGTAAATAGCGATGACAAGAGTACAGCTGTCAATGGAGGTGAACTAGGGTACTTTTCTCGTGGGCAAATGGTAGGTGCTTTTGAACGTACAGCGTTTAGACTGAAAGCAGATACGATTTCTGATATCATAGAAACTCAGTACGGTTATCACATTCTACAACTTATAGACAGAAAAGGCGAAAAGGTAAATGCTAGACATATTTTGGTAAAACCACTTATTGTAAATAGTGACTTAGCGAAACTTAAGAAAGAGATGAACATCCTTATAGATGGGCTAAAAAAGGATAGCATCACTATGTGTCATGTAGCGTCTACCTATAGCAAAGATGTTCAGACCAAGGATAACTGTGGATTTTATGCAGATCAAGGTACAGGCTCTAGTCAGGTTTCGATTAAGGCCTTAGATCCATTGATAGCAGCAAAAGTGGAAACGATGAATGTAGGGAGTTACTCTATCCCAGAACAGTATCAGGATTATGATGGTTCTGCAGGTTATAGATTTTTTTACTTGAAAAAAGTAGTGCCGGCACATAGGGCTAATCTGAAAGACGATTATCAAAAAGTACAATCTTTGGCCTTAGAGAAAAAACAAGAAGAGGCTGTAAAGTCGTGGGTTGAGTCATACAAAAAAGGAGTGTATGTTTGGATTGACAACAAATTTGTGAATAGTAAAGAATTAAGCGGCTGGAAGGGGCTGAGCAAATAAAATGATAGATTTTTCGGATGATAAGAAAGCAGCAGATGCTTTAGCACAAAGAGTAAAGGAACTCAAGGCTGAGATAGGTAAAGTAATCATAGGTCAGCATGATGTAATCAATGGAGTTATAACTAGTATTATAAGCAATGGTCACGCGTTACTGATAGGTGTTCCTGGTCTTGCTAAGACCTTACTGATAAAGACCATAAGTGAGGCTTTAGACATGAGCTTCAATCGAATCCAATTTACACCGGATTTGATGCCGAGTGATATCGTGGGATCAGAGATATTGGATGAAAGCAGAAATTTCAAGTTTAACAAAGGACCGGTTTTTGCCAATATAGTCCTGGCAGATGAGATCAACCGTACCCCACCAAAAACCCAAGCGGCATTACTAGAAGCAATGCAAGAGAAGACGGTGACTGTGTCTGGTGAAGAATACGGATTGCCTAAACCATTTTTTGTTTTAGCTACACAAAACCCTATTGAGCAGGAGGGGACTTATCCTCTGCCCGAAGCACAATTGGATAGATTCATGTTCAATATGGTGCTTGATTACCCTTCTACAGAAGAGGAGATCAGTATAGTCAAGGCTACGACATCACATAAGAAGGTTTCTGTAAATAAGATATTGTCACAAGAAGAAATTGTAGGTTTCCAGAATCTAGTAAGAAAAGTGCCTGTTGCGGATAACGTATTTGAATATGCGGTGAGACTAGTAGGGAAGACTAGAGCAGGTAGAGAGCTGGCGACAGATATGATCAATGACTATATAGACTATGGAGCTGGGCCGAGAGCTTCGCAGTACCTTATCGTAGGTGCAAAAGCCAATGCTTTGATCAATGGGAAATACTCCCCAGATATTGAAGATGTACAAGCTGTTGCTAAATTGGTTCTAAGACACAGAATGGTTAGAAATTATAAAGCTGAAGCGGAAAATATTTCAACAGATACCATCATAGAAAGCATTTTTTAATTGCTTAGTCCTCTTTAGCATTTGATATACACGGTAGTAGATATAGAGACCACAGGAGGGTCTCACGGAAATCGAATCACGGAGATAGCTGCTGTCAGAACAGATGGTAGAAATGTGCTTGATTCATATGAAACGTTAATCAATCCAGGGGTATTCATTCCTAAATCCATAACTTTATTGACGGGCATCACTAATGATATGGTATCTAGTGCTCCGACGTTTGATGATATCGCGATAGAGTTGGAAGAGTTTTTAGGGGATTCTATATTCATAGCCCATAATGTCAGTTTCGATTATGGAATAATTAAAAACCATTTTGAGGATTTAGGTATGAGTTTTAATCGGAAAAAACTTTGTACCGTGAGACTTTCACGAGGTATCATCCCAGGACACCCTTCATACTCACTTGGAAAGATTTGTAAGACCTTAGGTATTGAAAATAAAAGTAGACACCGTGCCATGGGCGACACTATGGCTACAGTTGAACTGTTTTCCCATTTGATGGAGGAAGATAAAGAAGACTTTATTTTTTACTCTCTGAATCAGTTGAATAGGGAAGCTACTTTACCTCCTAACTTGGCTAAAGAAGAATTTGAAAATTTACCCAATACTGCGGGAGTCTATTATCTCTTAGGAGAGAAGATGAATATCCTTTATGTAGGAAAAGCTAAGGATATAAAGAAACGCATAGTTACACATTTCACTGAAAGTTCTATTAAAAAAGCAGAACTGCTGCGTAAGATTCACCATGTGAGTTTTCAAGAGACGGGGAATGAACTTGTTGCTTTACTATTGGAAAGCGACGAAATAAAGAAACACTTCCCCCCGTACAACAAGGCTCAGAAGTATAAATCAAATAATTATCATGTCTGTCACTATGAAGGACGTGATGGAGTACTTCGTGTAGATGTCTTTATGCAGAAATATGCGGAGAATAGCATCAAGAGTTTCACTTCTATGGTGATGGCAAAGGACTATCTCTATCAGTTGGTAGAAAAATCAAATTTATGTCCGAAATATACAGGTTTGGAAAGAACCAAAGGAGCGTGTTACCTTGGTAGTAAATGCACCTTTTGTTCAGGAGACGAGACCTTGGAAGGGTATAACCACAGGGTTATGGAAGCAGCTGAAAACGAGGACAAGAAACAAAGTCTCTTCATAATAGGCAAAGGAAGAAGTCGGGAAGAAAAAAGTGTGGTTAGCATCGCAAGGGGTGAGTACATGGGCTTCGGATTTGTAGGAGCAGAACTAAATCTAAGTCACGAAGATCTTGCAGACTGTATCACTCCATATAAAAACAATAATGATGTAAAACGGATCTTGAATGCTTTCTTAACTCCACCAATTCCAAAAATATACCAAGTTATAAATGTCCCTAGTTAGGACATAGCTTTTGGTGTTTCTAGTATGATACAAATGAGGATGCAGAGTGAAGCACATCCTCATATGTCTTAGATGAAGATTACATGTGTACCTTCTCCTTCAGCTCTTTCATAGAAGTCGCCGACTGTTAGGACACCATCTAAATCATCTATTAGATCTTTTTCCTCCAGCTTAAACATGTCCATAGCAAGTTTGCACGCCCATAGTTTAGAGCCTGATGCGTTTAGTATCTCTAAGAACTCACTGACTGGAGGGATGTCTAAATCTTCCATTTTATCTTTCATCATTTTAGAAGCTAAAGCCTCCATGCCCGGCAAGCCACCTAGCATAGTAGGCATGTGCATTGCGGGGTTACCTACTGTCGCTACGTGAAGATTGTCAAGTTTGTCT
>JBMYYN010000028.1:0-13839 GCA_049609445.1 Bacteroidia bacterium
GGTAGAAAAGTAGGAAGGTGGACATACTACACTACAGATGGGACTGTCTCAGAAAAAAATTGGGAAGGCTTTTAGTACTGATTTTTATCCGATAAAATCTCACTTTCGTATAAAACGGGTCCAGACCCAATCAAAAATGGCATCTCAATCGTTTTGTCTTATATGAAGTTTATTTACTACCTCATTTGCTTTTTATTTGTAGTAGGTTGCGATGCTCAATCTAACTCCAATACAACTACTCAAAACAGCTCTTCAATTTCCGAATCCTCTACACAAACAATGAAATACAACCCATTATCCAAAGAAGAAAAACGTGTCATACTAGATAAAGGCACAGAGTATCCCGGCACCAGCGAATTTACTGATAGCGAAGAAAATGGAACCTATATCTGTAAGCAATGTAACCAGCCACTATACACTTCAGAAACTAAATTTAATAGCCATTGTGGATGGCCTAGTTTCGATGATGAAATAGATGGAGCGGTAACACGCAAGCCTGATGCCGATGGCAGAAGAACAGAGATTGTCTGCAGCAACTGCGAAGGCCACTTAGGTCACGTATTTGAAGGTGAAATGATGACCGCAAAAAACACTCGACATTGTGTTAACGGTATTTCTATGAATTTCGTAGAAGGTGGCAATCAACTTCCAGAAGTGATCAAGGCAGAGACTATGGATACTTCTCATTTAGAAACCGCAACCTTCGGGGCTGGATGTTTTTGGTGCGTAGAAGTACTCTTCGAAAAACTAAAGGGTGTTCACCATGTGGAAAGTGGCTACGCTGGAGGTAAAATCAAAAATCCAACTTACAAAATGGTCTGTCAAGGTAATACTGGTAGCGTTGAAGTCGCACAAATAGTATTTGACCCTAGTATTATCACTTATGAAAAGCTAGTAGATATACTATTTCATGTACACGACCCCACTACGCTCAATCAGCAAGGAGCAGACAAAGGAACTCAATATAGGTCTGTAATCTTTTATCACAACCAAGCTCAAAAAGCTTCCGCTCAGAAAGTGCTAAAAGAGATAGACGCAAGTGACCTCTGGAATGACCCTATTGTGACCGCTATAGAACCTATCAATAACTATAGTACAGCTGAAGATTATCATCAAAACTATTACAACAACAATGCATCTACTAATGGATACTGCAATGCTGTCATTGGACCTAAAGTGGTTAAGTTCAAATTGAAGTATAAAGATCTACTTAAAGATTAGAAACAATAGGACTTAGATTTCGTATAATATAAGCTCACAGGTTCAGATACCGTAAAAAAGCATAAATTTGAGGAAGGTCAATAACGGCTACTCATACTTATGAAACGGAAAACCTTTACGTTTATAACCCAAAATTCGAATTTTCTCAGATTCATCTATACGCTTATAGTACTCAACATACTATCTATCGTATTAGCATCCTATAAGGATATTCGCAATGAATACTCCCTGGCTTTAGAAGCTTTTGAAGTATTCTCAGTTGTAATATTCACTGTGGAATATTTTTTAAGAATATGGACAGCAGACCTTTTATTTGAAAGTGGATCAGCAAATTCCAAACGGCTTCGCTTCTGCACGTCTTCATTTGGCATTATTGATCTGTTTGCTATTCTACCATTCTATTTGCCTTTGATATTTCCTTTTGACCTGAGATTTGTACGAATCCTTAGGTTATTTAGACTACTACGTATTTTTAAACTTGATAGATACTCCAAGTCCCTGAAGACAATAAAAAGTGTACTTCAAGAGACTAGGACAGAACTATCGATGACCATATTCATGGCATCCATACTTCTGATTTTTTCAAGTACGATGATGTATTATGTGGAGCACGAGGCACAACCTGACAAGTTTCAAAATATTGGAGAATCTCTTTGGTGGTCGGTAGCTACTCTCACCACCGTAGGGTACGGAGACATATATCCGGTAACAGCACTTGGCAAATTCATTAGTGGAATCATCGCTCTCATAGGAATAGCATTTGTAGCCTTACCTACGGGAATCATAAGCTCTGCATTCATCGAAAAAATCAGAAACGAACGCAATTCAAAAAGACACACTTGCAAAAACTGTGGATGTGAAATAGACTAATATGCTGATAGAAATACTACTAATTATACTTATCATTTTGGTCATTGTACTCCTCATCTTGACTTGGAAAAGCAACTCACTTTCTCGCCAATCTGAGACACAAGCTGAAATCAAGCAATTTGGCCTTAAACTGAACCAAATGGATTCATCCATGAAGGATGACTTTCAACGAAACAGGCTAGAATCAATTGATTCTGCACGTATAGCTCGTGAAGAACTCCGAACTTCTCTACAGTCTTTTGAGAAAAAATTCTCTGACGATATTTTAAAATTAAACGAAGTCGTTCGGCAAAATTTTGGCGACTTTGCTATACAACATGAACGGCTAAATAAATTGTCTTTTGAGAGCATTAAAAACCTAGAGAGGACCATAGAAAAAAACCTAAAAACTATAAAAGAGGATAACACTACTCAGCTCTCGGAAATGAGAAAAACGGTTGATGAAAAACTCCAAAACACACTTGAAAAGAGACTAGGAGAATCTTTCAAGCAAGTGAGTGATCGACTGGAGCAAGTGCACAAAGGACTTGGCGAAATGCAAAGTATTGCTACAGGTGTAGGTGACCTCAAAAAAGTCCTATCTAATGTAAAAACAAGAGGAGTGCTTGGGGAGTACCAGCTAGAAAATATCTTAGAGCAGATACTCACACCGGAGCAATACGCTAAAAATGTAGCGACTAAAAAAGGAAGTCAAGCCAATGTAGAATTTGCACTTAAACTACCAGGAAAAGAATCTGGCAAAAATGTATGGATGCCTATCGACTCAAAGTTTCCTATGGAAGACTACTACTTACTTATAGACGCATTCGAATCTGGAAATAAGGAAGCAATAGACAGTGCTCAAACACTTCTTATCCGAAAGATAGAACTATTTGCCAAGACCATAAGTGACAAATACATTGACCCTCCACATACCACTGATTTCGGGATTATGTTCTTGCCGGTAGAAAGTCTATATGCTGAAGTACTCCGTCATCCGCAGCTCTTCGAAACTCTTCAAAAGAAATACAAGATCACTGTAACAGGCCCTACCACCTTATCGGCTCTACTAAGTAGTCTTCAGATGGGATTCCGAACACTGGCTGTGCAAAAAAGAAGTAGTGAAGTTTGGGACATTCTCAAGGCAGTAAAACACGAATTTGGACAATTTGCTGGAGTACTCGAAAAAGCACACAAACAAATCAACACTGCTTCTGGAACATTAGAAACCTTGCGAAATACCAGAACAAATGTGCTCGAACGAAAGCTTAAAAACGTGGAGAGTTTTACGGGAGTAGAATCAAATGAAATCTTGGAGCTGCCAGATGAGAAACAAGAGAATTAAGCCATTATATAGAAAAAAAAACACCAAAGCTCGCGGTGTATGCCACAAATTTGGTGGAGATTTTAAGAATTTAAGAAACAAAAAAAGACAGTCAATAGAACAGATTAATGGCTCTATGCATGGGAAGAAACAGAGAGGGTTAGATTACACTCCGTTGTTTCAATTCTTATTGTCAAAAGTAGGGAATGATTGGGCTGAAGTCCTAAATGAGGCAAAGTTCAGACTTAACAAAACAGAACCTATTTATTGGATAGTTTCTTTAGAGACTCACACCAAAAAGGAGTACATACGAGTCGGTCAGTCAACGTACTTTTCAGGGCTGTACATAGACGACCAATTAAAACTGCAACTAGTAAATCCAGACCTAGAAGCAAAACATATGATTCCATTTTGCGATTGCTGTACACACACTCTAAATGGAAAAGTGTTTGGCAAACAATAGAGTCTTGCGTTAGTTCTATCTACGTCTTTTGCTTCTTCTTTTTCACACTTGGGAAAAGAATGTTGTTTAAGATAAGTCTATATCCCGGAGAATTGGGATGTAGGTTGAGATCAGTCGGTGGCTCATTCACATAGTGCTGATAATCTTCTGGGTCGTGCCCTCCATAAAACGTAAACTGTCCTTTGCCCATTGTACCGTGTATATATCTTGCTTCGTTCAGGCTTTTGTTTTCACCCATGATAATGACGTTGCTCTTCACCTGATCTTTTTTGAAAGCAGTAGTCTGCCCCATAAATCCTTTAACTACACGTTCGTGATTCTGAGTTAGAATAGTAGGTATCACATCCCACTTCGCACTAAACTCATTGAGAGCAAATAAGTCATTAGGCTCTCTGACTCCTCTAGTACGAGGATTTACATCTATGCTGCTTACTTCATACTTCATCGGATTCATCTCTATCTTAAAATCTTTGAAAGCAAATGATTTCGTATAATCCAACTTAGCTTGAGCACCTTGTTCTATCCCGTCACCATCAAACATACGTTCACATATATCGACACCATCGGCAGCCATGGCTATATCATAGCTATCTGTCGCACTACACATAGCAAATAAAAATCCGCCTCCCATAGTAAAGTCTCGTATCTTTTTGGTTACAGCTAGCTTAAGCTCTGACACTTTCTCAAAACCATGTTTTTCAGCCATTGCTTCGGCTTCTGCTACTTGCTCTTTGTACCAACTAGCATTTCGGAAACTAGCATAAAACTTACCATACTGACCGGTAAAATCTTCGTGGTGAAGGTGAAGCCAATCATATGTTGGCAATTTACCATCGAGTACTTCATCATCAAACACTACGTCATATGGAATCTCTGCATATGTCAAAACCATCGTTACTGCATCATCCCAAGGTTGTGCAGTCTTCGGAGAGTAGACAGCTATTTTCGGAACTTTGAGAAGCTTAACTGTCTCGGCATTCACAGAAGGATTTGCCAATTCATTCTTTAGTTTCGCAGCTCTATTTTCACTCATCGAACTAAAGCTAATTCCTCTTAGAAGGCATTCTTTTTCTATGTTTTCATAGTGATCCATCATAAATGAGCCTCCTTTGTAATTAAGAAGCCATTCCACTTCCTGTTCTTGAGCCAGCACCCAATAAGCCAAACCATATGCCTTCAGATGATTTTTTTGAGTAGCATCCATAGGGATGATGAGCTTATCTGCAAACGAGAATAAACCATACCATATACATACTAAAAATAATATCCCTCTCTTCATTTTGCTTTACTTTATCCTCCTAAAATCGATGATGCCATCTTATACCCTAATACAACGAGCAATATTCCTCCTAGATTGCTCAAAGCCACATAGCTTAAAAACTTCTTATACTCCCAACTGTAACAACCCAAAAGCATCAAGTCCGAAACTAGAAAAAGTCGTAAATCCTCCTAAGAATCCTGTCACAAGCAACAAGCCCGTCTTAGGATGGTCTAGTACAGCTGCTCCTATCACACCTATAAGTAAACAACCGACAAGATTAACAGCTAGTGTTCCTAAAGGAAACCCTTCTGAAGAAATTCCACTTGTAAAATACCAACGTGCAGTAGCTCCTAAGCCTCCACCCAAAAATACCAAGACTACATTCATTTGTGATAGGTGTATTTATAGATAAACTCTATTTCTAACGCTCCTTTGGGATTATAAGAAAGGACATTTGTAATCAGACCGTTCTCATCATACCTGTATACTTGCTTTTGATTTACTGTATTTACAGTATTATCTATCTGTCCTTTGTCATTGTATTTATAAAATGTTTGAGAGAAAGAAGCATTGTCACCATATCGAGTGTAAGCAACACTTTTGATAGTTCCATTTTTATCTATCTCGTTACTTAACATTTCTAAAGGAGCTCCAGACTCATCCAAGGTATACAACTGTACCAAAGCGTTATCTTTATTATATCGAGCGTTGTTCTTAGTTCGCACTTCACTACCATCTTGGGTAGTCAACACACTCATAGAACTATCCATTCTTCCTTTTCTATTTTTATAATACCTTGTGACTACTGACATACTATCATTAGTCTGGTAAAAAAACGTCTTAATCCTAACCGGTTCCGCCACCTTCCTCTTGTATGAATACATAGAACGGCTAAACTTTTCTCCATTTCGCTTGGTTATTATTTTAGCTAACTTTCCTTTATGAAACGTAAAAAACGACTCTTCATAGCTGGACCAACCAGAACATCTTAAATCTGATTTGTGATAGACTAACTTACCAGATTCGTTCAATTCTTTGACATCTACAATGCAAGTATCACTCCTACTTTCAAAGGCATGAATGTATTGCATTTTCTCTATCTTCTGAACGTGATTTTTTCGCAATAACGAAGTATCATTATCCTGTGCCATGCTAGCCATCGATGCTATTATCGCTATTAAAACTAGACCTATATTTTTCATTTCCTTGTAAAACACACATCACTAAATGTGCCAAATTCCTTTTGTTTTAGTTTAATCTCACCCACGAAAGCTATCATAGCTGCATTGTCAGTGCAATATTCAAACTTAGGCACGAAAGCTTTTCCTTTATGTTTTGCGGCTAATTCATCTAGAGAAGCTCGTAAAAGTGAGTTGGCAGCTACTCCTCCACCGATCCCTATTTGGTTTATCCCTGTCTCTTTCATAGCTTTCTCAAGCTTGCTCATTAAATAAGACACAATAGTATGCTGAATAGATGCACATAAGTCATTAATATTTTCATCAATGAACCCACTGTCTCTTCTCATTTCCTTTTGTAGAAAATATAGAATAGAAGTCTTCAATCCAGAAAAGCTAAAGTCGAGAGCTTCGACTTTCGGTGTATTAAACTGAAACTTCAATGGGTTGCCCTCTTTTGCTTTCTTGTCAATAATCGGTCCAGAGGGATAAGGAAGGTTTAGCATTTTACCCGCTTTATCGAATGCTTCTCCTGCAGCATCATCTATCGTTTTCCCTAGTATAGTTATTTTATAGTTTTCATCCACAGACACTATCTGCGTATGTCCTCCAGATACAAGCAAACAAAGAAAAGGCCCACTTGGCACTTCACCGTCTATGTAGTGAGCCAACACGTGAGCATCTATATGGTCGACATTCACATAGGGTATATCGGCAGCAAGTGCGAGCCCTTTTGTAAAAGAGTGACCTACCAATAATGACCCCATCAAACCTGGACCTTGAGTACACGCGATGCCATCGACATCATCCATCGCCATATTAGCCTGAGAGAGAGCCGCTTGTATAGTAGGCACTATATTCTGCTGATGCTTCCTACTCGCCCACTCCGGCACTACTCCTCCAAATTCTTCATGTATTTTTTGAGAAGCCACGACATTGGAACAGATATTGCCTTTTGAATAAACAGATGCAGATGTATCGTCACAGGACGATTCTATGCCTAATATGGTTAGATGTGAATTGTTCTTTGCCTGTTCCAAAGTATGTTTGCAGATTAATCTTTAGCTCAAAAATTGGGAGTTGCCAAAAATAGTTAAAATACCGCTTATAATAATCGCCTTACTACTAGGATTGGGCCTTATTATTCTTGCCTTGGTGCAGACCTCGTGGTTTAAGAATTTGGCAGTAGATAAAGCAACTAACTACCTGAGTAAAGAGCTAGGCGTGGTAGTTCAAATCGAAGATATAGACCTTGACTACTTTGATCGTCTTCGTGCCCATCATGTTTTGATCGAAGACCAGCTTGGAGACACTATGTTTTATATCAAGGAATTGGAAGCTGATTATGACTTATTCTCATTCTCCCAATCTGAAGTAAGGCTCAATAATGTCTCGATCAACGAGGCCGATATAAATCTCGGAATCCCTAAAGGTGAAACCAGCTTCAACCTCCAATTTCTAGTCAATTACTTTACTTCTCCCAGTAGTGCCGGGAAGTCTTCCCCGATTTTAGCATTTGATGAAGTCAAAATCATTAATAGCACTTTCCATTACTTCAATAAAAACTTCACTACTCCTACAAGCCGAGCCTTTGACGAGAACGACATGGAGTACTCCCTAATCAATGCTAAGCTATCTGATTTTATCATAATCAAAGACTCTCTAGAATTTGACATCAATCATCTCTCCGGAATAGAGAAATCTGGTTTAGTCATTGAAAATCTAACTTCGAAGACCACTATAAGTTCAACAACCATGCGTTTTAACGAGCTGAGTATTTCTACTCCTAAAAGTGTGATTGGCGACTTCCTAGAGTTCAATTACGAGAGCTACAAAGATTTCTCAGAGTTTATAGATCTTGTGAATATCAATTCTCACTTCGACAAGACTTCTATCCATACAGATGATCTTGCACTTTTTAGCTACACACTCTCAGACTACAATGAGCTCTTGAAAGCGAATGGTGAGGTTTCTGGAACAATTGCTGACCTAAAAAGCTCAGATCTTTCACTCTCTATAGGTGACCATACACATTTTGATGGCAAGGCAAGACTAACTGGTCTTCCAGACATCTATACCACACGTTTTGACGTAGATGCAAAAAAGCTTACCACCAATAGCACTGACATTGCCAAACTCATAGAGCTTGACCCTGTACCTCAAGAAATCCTTAACCTAGGAAACATTAGCTACACTGGAACATTTAATGGCTTCATTTCTGATTTTGAAACCAAAGCAAATATCTCAACCGATGTTGGCACAATATTCACACAGACTCATTTCACGCTAGATGAATCAGTCGGGGCACAGTACGTAGGTAAGATAAGAAGCGACAGTTTCAATCTTGGCAAAATGCTAAATCAAAGTCGAATAGGCACGACCTCATTTGACCTAGATATAAATGGCCAAGGCTTATCTACCAGCACATTGTCTTCTGAAGTAAATGGAAAAATAAATCACTTTGGGTTTGCAGACTACAACTACCAAAACATTGTTCTTAATGGCAACGTGCGAGACGAACTATTCAAAGGACAATTTGAAATAGACGACCCTAACTTTCAATTTGACTTTGATGGTGTACTAAATATAGCTAAAGAAATTCCTGAAGTTCAGGTCCGAAGTAACGTATCAAAACTGAATCTAAGAATGTTAGGATTAGATTCTATTGACAACTTTATCGGGTTCAATGGAGATATCAATCTGAAAGGTGAAGATATAGACGACATTGTAGGAAACATCCTTCTTGACAGTTTCACACTTACAAGGAACAACGAAAACTATACACTAAAAGACGTCACAATAGAGGCTAACCAAGATGGGAAACTCAGATTATATAAAATAGCTTCAGACCTCTTAGATGTCCACATTACAGGTGACTTCCTCCCAAGTGAGGTTAATGACCTTATCGGTTTTGTGAACCACACCATCTATCCCGACCAATTTGAAAAACCTAACAAAGAGCTAGAAAGCAAAACGATTGAAGTTAAGCTAGGTATAGAACGTTATCAAACCCTCTTTTCAGAGTTAATTGGCAACATTCTTTTTGAAAAAGTATTTGCAGACTTATCGTACAATCATATCACTGGAAAAATTGATGGAAATTCCACCATATCTGACTTCAAGTACGATATTGTTACTACGCCTGAAATCCAGTTAAGCCTAAAAAATGGAGGCAACTTTACTCCGATTAATTTTGGGATAAATACTGCAGGATTATTCCAAAACGACAGTGTGATATTTGACCAACTAAATGCCAATGGCTTCATCAAAGATGGTTTGGTCAATTTCGAGACCACTTCGAAAAGAGATGACCTTGTAGATATTGTCATTTCAGGGCACCTGACATATCAAAATGACAGCATCAATGTCTTCTTTGACAAGTCAAAAGTAGAAGTATACGACAAGTTGTGGGAACTTAAGAAAGCTGAATTCCCTAACATCATTTACGCCAACGGTGTGACGGAGTTCAGATATTTCTTCTTTGAAAATGGTGACGAAATTCTGTTTGTTGATGCTTCTACCGGGAAAAAAGCAGATAAGATAAATGCTACACTTATCAATTTTAAACTAGAAAATTTATCCCCTTTTTTAGCTGGATTTGACATAGAACTAAAAGGTGTCACAAATGGATACATCGACATATCCGACAGAGAAGGCTTCCCAATTATTGAGTCGGACCTAGATATCGCCAATCTACAGATTGACAATGATACTCTTGGAACACTCAAACTCCTTAGTGTAAACAAAGACGGACTTCTAGCGGTAGATATAGATGGCCAGATTAGTGGCGGTCTGTTAAATGATATGAAAATTCAAGGTGACATTGATTTCAAGAACCTAAATTCACCGTTGAATCTTTCATTAACATCCGAGAGAAGTAATATACGACCCTTTGAAAAATACTTAGACGGTCTTGCTTCTGAGGTGTCCGGCTACTCCACTTCGGATATTGCCATTTCTGGTCCTTTGAGAAGCCCAAAACTAGATGGCACCATGATAGTTGACAGTTTAAGCTTCAAAGTAGATTACCTCCAAACAGACTATAAAGGGGAAGCTTTTGTAGATATTGACTACAACTCCTTTTCCATCAAAAGTGCAAGTTTACGTGATCGATTTGGGGCCAATGCTTCGGTTTCTGGAAGTGTATCTCACAAAAACTTTTCGAACTTCATCTTTGATATACACGTCAAAGATTTAGAGAACTTCGAAACTTTGAACACAACTAGAGCAGATAATGAGTTGTTTTACGGGACGGCTTTTGCTGATGGGGAAATGAAAGTCACTGGACCTATGGATGACATTCTACTAGAAATAAATGCTAAAAGTAGAAAAGGAACACACATTTACGTTCCTTTGGAAGATTCTGAGGCCAGCGGAAATCTTAGTTACGTGAATTTCGTCAATCTAAAGGAGAAAAAAGAAGACGAATCAAATGCTATTAATTCTATAGCAGGAGTACAGATGGATTTCAATTTAGAAATCACTAATGACGCAGCTATAACACTTGTTTTTGATGAACTGCTCGGAGACAAAATAGAAGCACAGGGTCACGGAAATCTGAGAATGGAAGTGAATACATTTGGAGATTTCAATATGTATGGCGGCCTTACTATAGACAATGGAAATTATAACTTCACAGCCATAGAAGTAATCAGTAAGTTCTTTGTGGTAAAACCTGGTGGAACATTATTCTGGGACGGTGACCCGTATAATGCCAAGGTCAATATAGAAGCAATAAAGAGAGTCTATTCAAGCACAGAACCTCTTTTAGATGATGCAGTAGCAGAAAGTGACCCTTCTGTTGGTTACACTACCATTCCTGTAGATTGTCATCTACAGCTTACCGGTTTACTCTTTGAGCCAGATGTGACTTTTGACCTAGCTTTCCCGACACAGTCTAGCTTAAGCACCAATGTTTCAAGCAACCTAAATACAGCTATTGAAAGAATAAAACTTGACCAAGAAGAACTAAACAGACAAGTATTTGCCTTACTTGTTTTAGGAAGCTTTGTCCCTCCAAGTTTTGCAAGTGGATCTACTTTTGATGCATCTATCGGAGCTCAAACGACTGGTATCAATAGTTTAAGTGATTTTGCAAGTAGCCAGATAAACAATTGGCTAGCTCAATTGGACACAAGGTGGCAAGTAGGTGTAGACTACCAGCAGACCACACTCGATGAGCAATCTAGCACTGAACTTATTCTTTCTCTCAAGCGAAAACTTCTAAACGACAAACTAGAATTTTCAGCATCTGTAGATGCTGCTGCACAGGGTTCAAGACCATATGACATCGGCCTAACATACAAGATAAAAGAGGATGGAAATTTCAAAATAAAAGCGTTTCAGAAACAAGCTAGTGATCCCACTCTGGGAAATATAAACTCACTTCGAACCTTAGGAGGCGGACTATTCTATAGGTATCAGTTTGACAAATTCAGAATAAGAAAAAAGAAAGTTAAATCCGTTGAGTAATCTACTTAGAACCTAAAAGCTTGTCAGCAAAATAGCTAAGCATTACCTCTACCTCGTTCACATTGTTTTCGTCTATTTTTACGTCTGTAAGAGTGGGCAAGTGCTTTGCAAAAAATATGTGATTGTTTGACATTTCAAACAGGTTTGTGGCTAAAGCATACGGGTATTCGAAATCAGGATTTACTTCAGATATTATACCTGAGACTACCGTCGCTAGGTCCTTATAACTCTTAAAAAATCCTTTCAGATTATTTTGGTCCACATCCTTAGTATGATAAGCTTTCATCCCATCTGATATCACAATATTGTGAAGCATACTTTCATTCACATAATCTACTGCCGGATTCTCTTTCGCCGCAGAAACAAATGAATGTATCACGACCTTTAGCTTTTCTTTAGGAGAAGACAGATGGCGTATATTGATATCCACCAAATAACTCACCCACTCCCAATACCAATTCACCAAAAAAAGGAGAAGCAGATGTTTGTTCTCAAAGTATCTATATATCGAGGCTTCTGTGGAATTTATTTCTATCGCTAGTTTCTTAAACGTAAAAGCTTCAAAACCGTGCTTATCGATAAGAATGATACTATGTTGTATAATTCTTCTACCAAGTTTTGAATCCTGAGGCTCCTTGATGTACAAGCCTGGGTTCAACGATATTTTAATCTCTACACTCAATTTATCTATTAATACGCTAGAAAAAACAAGCAAGAAAGTATCATTTTCGGCTAACGGTACTTCAAATATATAAAAGAGATGCTTTTATGCACGATAGTAATGCTATCATTTTAAAAAGTAATAATATATTTGCTGCTTAAGTAGCAAAATGAATAAAAGTATCTTTTCAAATATAAAGAGTGATTTACCCGCAGGATTAGTCGTTTTTTTAGTTGCTGTACCATTATGTTTAGGTATTGCTGCTGTTAGTGGTGTGCCAGCATTTTCTGGACTTATTGCAGGTATAGTTGGCGGAATAGTAGTAGCATCGCTTAGCGGTTCGACTTTAGGTGTGAGTGGTCCTGCCGCCGGATTAGCGGTTATAGTATACGACTCTTTGGAAGAAATGAAAGAAATTGTTGGAGACTCTGTAGCATCTTCAGAAGTATTCACGGAAGCCTTCAAAATGTTTTTACTTGCCATTGTGATAGCAGGCGTTATTCAAATCATTGCTGGATATTTCAAAGGAGGAATAATAGGATATTACTTCCCGTCATCAGTGATCAAGGGTATGCTAGCAGGTATAGGGCTTACTATATTTTTAAAAGAAGTCCCACACTTGGTAGGGTATGATTCTGATATAGAAGGTGATTTCAGCTTTTTTCAAATCGATGGAGAAAACACATTCACTGAGATCATCAATGCTTTTGGAAACCCTGATATCGGGGCCGCGATTATTGGGGTTATTGGTCTGATTATTTTGGTGTTATGGGAGCAGCCATTTATCAAAAAAATAAAAATATCAAGTATTATACAAGGACCTCTTGTCGCTATATTAGCTGGCATCGGACTTGTATTTGCTTTTAAAGGCGGATCGATGGAAATGATAACAGATCACTTAGTAAACGTTCCAATTGCTAAATCTATGAACGATTTTACAGGTCTGTTCACCTTACCTAACTTTGGAGCAATTACGAATTCTTTAGTTTGGAAAACTGCATTTGTAATTGCTGTAGTCGCTAGTCTGGAAACATTACTTTGTGTAGAGGCTACGGACAAACTAGACCCAGAGAAAAACATCACCCCAACAAACCTCGAACTCAAAGCTCAAGGTGTTGGAAACATTGTATCTGGCTTACTTGGAGGACTACCTATCACACAAGTTATTGTACGATCTTCTGCAAACATCCAAAGTGGTGGTAAAACCAAAATGTCTGCAATATTTCACGGATTCTTTATTCTTATTTTTGTTGCCTTTGCTCCTCAAATACTGAATTTAATTCCACGTGCTAGCTTAGCAGCTATTCTTCTTATCGTTGGTTACAAGTTAGCTAAACCAGCTACATTCAAAGCAATGTGGAATCAAGGAATGGCTCAATTTATTCCGTTTTTGGTCACTATCTTTTTTAT
>JBMYYN010000029.1:0-13770 GCA_049609445.1 Bacteroidia bacterium
TTGAGATACTTTCTACGATAGTACCTGTAGTTATTTTGGTAAATGTTCCATCTCCATCATTTTCATAGAAGAAGTTTGATTCGTATGATCTTGAATTGGTAACATATAAATCTAAGTCACCATCATTGTCGTAGTCTCCCCAAGTTCCCCCAACAGATGATCCGCCGTCATTTACTATGTCACCTGTGGTGATTCTTTTAAGAACACCAGCTTGATTTTCATAAAGATTATTGTTTTCATCATTTGTGTTTGCGATAAATAGGTCAAGATCACCGTCATTGTCATAATCTCCCCAAGAAACTCCTACTGCAGAAGTTGCGTCTAGTCCTACATCACTTATTTTATCTTCGGTAAATCCTCCGGATCCATCGCCATAAAACAAGAAATTAAAGTTGGTAGGGTGGAAGTCACTTACGATTAAGTCTAAGTTTCCATCTCGGTTATAATCTGCCCAAGCAGCTGCGTGAGAATATGTTCCTTTGTCCACGATTGGACTATTTTCTATTGAAGTAAAAGTTCCATCACCTTCGTTGTGATATAGCTTGTTTTCTGAGTTGATGTTATTAGCAACAAAAAGATCAATATAGCCGTCATTGTCGTAGTCTCCCCAGGTTCCAGCTACTGAGCTGCCATCTTCTTCGACCACAGGCCCAGTGGTGATTTTGGTGAAGGTTCCGTCCCCGTCATTGTGATAAAGAATATTCGACTCACCTATAGTATTGATAGGTACAAATAGGTCATCATAGCCATCGTTGTCGTAATCTCCCCACGAAGCACTCCAGCTATTTCCTATATCTATGTTTAAACCTGCTGTATTGTCTTTACGGAAATTCGTATTCAAGTCATAAGCAAGTACTGTAGTAGGTACAGTATCTCCACAGGCATCCGACCCTTCTATGTAGATATATACAAAATCTCCCGGCTCATAGTTTAATCCTGCTTCTAAGTCAAATTGTATGTTGTACGTGTTGTCAGGAATAGAAAGAATACCCGGGATACCATCTACAGGATAGCTGGCATTGTAGTCGCCTATTGTATAAGTATAAGTGTTTGTAGTGTATGTTGGGTCAGCCACAGAAGCCGTAGCACCTCCTCCAGACGAGAATTCTGTGGTACCATCTAGTAGCTTAACATGACTAGTGTCTGGTGTAGTCACTGTTATAGTCATATCGTACATGTGTGCTATATCAACACTTGATATATCCAAGCTTAGAGTTACTTCTGGAACACAAGGGTCTCCTAATTCTTCATTTGAAATTCGTACCTGATACTGAGCCTCTTTAGGGTCCACGCCTAGTGTGTATTGCTCTTTGGCACAATCATAAGATTCAAATGACGCGGGAAAGCCATCGCAAGAAAAACCTGTGTAAACCTGGAATGTTGCCGTATCGCAAGCAGAATAAGACCCATAAATGATGTAATCTGTAGATTCACCTTGATCTAAAGTTCCATATTTGTAAAAACCATTATCAGGGGTTAACGCTTGGCTTGTTTCGACCTCTACAACAGAGTCTAAATCGAAGTTATTTGGCTCGTCAATGTATAACCACATGTATGGAGCATCTGCATCATTGTTTTCATTTTCTATCGTTAAGTTCCAAGAAACTTCTTTAGATGTGGTACTTTGAATAGGATTAGGAGATGATATCACAAGTTCTGCAGGGTCATACATGATTCTATCCGAAACAGCAGTAATCAGACCTGATGTATCGCCACCCATGATGGCAGGTTGCTGATAGTTAAACTCGTAGTAAACTTCGTGCCATCTGTCTATAGTGGTGTTGCACATAGGAGATAGAGTCACATAAAAATACCCGTTAAATCCATCATCACTTATGGTAAGTGTCTCATTTTCGAAATAGGTTCCTACATTATAGATGTATGTATTGCCAAAAGAAGAGTCGTACGTTATGGCTTGGGTTTCAGTTCGTTTGCTATTTGTATTTATAGTGCTATAATGCTTTAGCGAAGCACTTTCTATTTCATATCCATCTGGAATTATTACACGTACTTCAGTTAAGTACCCCCAGTCTCTAAACTCATAAGGGAAGAAGTTACCACCAGCATACATGTTGGCTACTTCCATACCGTATTGTTGGTTCAGTTTTTTAGAACAATTGTTCAAAGTGATATAATTCTGACTACGATTTCTATATGCGTATCCTACCAATGTAATTCTACCGTGTTTTTCATCACATTGTTTCTTTTGACCATTGGATGGGGATGCATAGTCACTTACATAAAACTCATTGTCAAATGTGTTTTCTTTCAAATCACCTTGGACATTTGAAACGACAACATAATATACATTTAGGACTAGAGAATCACCGTCGTCATACTCGAATGAACTCAGAGCACCGTTGATGCCACCTAATACACTTTGAGAGATATCTACTTCAAATGTTCTTTTCTTGCTATTAGTTGAAGTGGTCGCAGTTAGACCTTCTAGATCATACCAAGTAGAACTACTTGCATCGTACAATTGAAGATCTCCAGTTACATATTCCATTACAGAACCATAGTTGCTTTCACTCTCAAACTTAGCGTATTCCCAAGTCCCTGACGTACTTGATATTTTGCCTATTGCTGTAGATTTGATCGTATCACCTACCATAGCACGACTGGTTTTGATTTTGTCCATATCTAGAGAGCCAGCGACATCAGCTAAGCCGTCTTGGTCATTATCAGGTAAACCTAAGCTTACTCTTTCCGCATTGAAGCTTTTGAATGCCAGACCCTCACAACCTACACCTGGACAATGCAAGTAAGTCGAAGAAGTCTTGTCGCATACAAGAGGAACTCCATGTACACTACTACAAGTTGTGTCAGGAATATATGAAACGCTTATTGCTATATCTTTCCAACCAGAAGTACCGCAGTCTCCTTGAAGTCTGAGATTAAATTCACTTTTGTTTATTGTGAATGGAGCTGGAAGAGGATATTTAGCAGTCACGGTCTTAGCTAGAGCATCGTACACCAAACTATAAGGAGTCCAAACGACACCATTACTTTGAAATTCTAGCGAATCATATAGTAGGTCATCGTCTAAAGAAATCACCGCTTCATAATGAGCCCCGTCGTCTGCAGGAAGATTGTTTGAGAATGATGTTATGACAAATGAGTAAGTCTCGTATTGTTGATTGTACAAGTCTGCTGGAGACTCAGTGAACATGTTCATTTTTTGGTTGTTGTCATTTTGACCAACCTTTGAAACGCTGTATGTTTTTGTAGCACATACGTCTTCGTAATCTACCTCTACTTTCCAACCTTTTACTTTTGTATTGTTACACTGTGTGATTTCGCAGGCAACCATCTCCCATGAGACAAACATCGTATCACCAGGCTCCAAAGAACCTGCGTTAAAGTCTAATCGACCAGTAGGAGCACCACCTAAACAAACAGAGGGAGCAGAATTGGTTAAGTTTGGATTACTCGGAGCTATTTCAGTACCGTTTGCCCCTATTTTATATGTTAATGTACTCACATCGATTCGTGTCAACATATTGTAGTCGTACTTGGTTCCTTTTGACTTATATAGGTCTATTATAATGTTAGATGCTACGCCACTTCCCGTATTTCTTATAGTAAGTGTTTGCTCATATCCTTGTCCAGTTGCAAAACAGCCGTCGAAATCTGAGGTAGTACTTAGGGCAAGCGTAGGGGTTTGAAAGTCTATAAGTATATTTGAATAACTACTACTTGATCCTTGAAGCAAGTCGCCGCTACAACCCCAAAAAGTAGAAAGAGTAGCAGTTACAGTTTTGTCTGAGCAAGTGACACCCGTGAGGTATTGAGTTATATCTATATATTCATTTTTGTCAAGGTATGCGTCGTTGTTTCCAACAGCCATTATTTCCGCTGCAGAAATGTATATGGAGTCTCCATTTATTGTTCCAATATCAGTAGAGTCCAGTGTTAATCCTTCCTTGTTTTGAACGTCAGTTAGGTAGAAATCACTGACTCTTCCATACCCTCCATTGATTATTCTCACGACTCTAGTAGTGGAGGTGCCACTTATTATAGTCTCACTCTCTGGAGTAACAGAAGTGATTGAAAGTACAGGGTATAAAATATTGTAACTAGCACTATTTAAGTTTTCATTCTCTTCATTTGAACTGATAGAAACATTGTTTCTAAACACTGTTCCATTGTTTTGGAGAGCTATCGTAGCTTGTTCTGCGGTATACTCGATACTAAATAATACCGAGTCACCTGCAGCGATGTCTCCGCTGGAGAATACCAACCCGGAATCAGCTGTCACTCTTGTGACTGTCATTCCTTTGCTGGTGCTTTCGGTGAAGCTTCCTTCCTCATAAACGATACCTTCCGGTAATGAGATTCCGATGACTACATCTGTAAGTGTCGTGAGTGAATTGTTTCGGATAGTAACTTGGTGAGATGCAGCATCATCGCAGATGGTGATTTCTTCATCTATCACACTTTCTATTTCTACGTCTTGAGCATAGCTGAATAGTGATAATCCGATAAATAGTAATGAAAGTAATTTCTTCATTTTTGTATTAGTTGTGAAAACAAAGATGTACGTAAGTAGGTAGGTAGATGGGGTCAAGTAGTTTAAGCCAGAGGTCGATAGGTTAAATGGTAGTAAAACGTCGGTGAATGGTTTTAGCTATTCTATCCTGTTTGTAAGCTTAAAAATCAATAAATCAGAACACAAATGACCATATTTATTTTTTAAAACATATAAGTAAATACCAAGTGTACAGCAAGTTGTGCTTTCAATTTTTTTGCAGAAACTCTCTAAATGAGTCTGGAGTTACTATATTGAAAAGTAAAATGACGGTCTAAAGTCAAATGGTATGAAATTAGCGATAAGTGGTCAATTTTTTTCTCAACACATACGGTTATTACTGTGAAATAAACGGTATTTATTACTCTTTCATGAGCTTTGAATAAGTGATGTTTCCATAGATGTCATACACCTTGATAATGTACACCTCAGCAGCTATGTAAGAGATATCTATATCTACTCTCAATGCGTCCGGAGTGACACTGTGTATGAGTCTACCTTGCAAATCAATTATGTCTATTTGAGTGATGTTTTCCAAATTATTCTTGTCATTGACTAATGTCACCTTGAAGCGACCGGGGTTCGGGTTTGGATAAAGAACAATATCCTTAAAAATCGAAAACTCGGTGCGATATTCAAATGTAGAAACAACTTCATTTGTCTCCAATGTCAAATCATTATCGAATGTTATGTATGCTTTGTTGACGATCAATTGATGCAATTGGATATCGTCCTTTGGGTAGATTTGGAAGACAATTTTACCTCGACTAGCATTTTCATCATCCGTTTTATCTGGAAGATTTAGATCTTCTGCGGTCCAAGTGACAACATTATCTACACGGGAAGTGGTGAAGTTGTGAGTAGAGCTAACCATCTCAAATGTTGACCATTTTAAGAATTCAGAAAGAGTGTCTCTGATGACAATTTGGTTCGAAACGTTATTGCTAACATTTTGATAATTAATTGTATAAGTGTGCATACCCGCTGTAACTGTTCCAGATTTAGTTACACTTACTTCTTTGTTATTGTGTTCAGAAATTTTAGATACAATCGTATGCACATCGTGCATGTTATTGATCAATGTACATTCTTCATCTGAATAGTCTATTTCTACGGTAAGTTCTATTTTTTCACCTTCATTTAGGTCTACGTCTGTTACGTCGGACAAGAATAGAGTTGTGCTGTCTAAGGCATTTAATTTTGCGTATTTGTAGATGTAAGTTGTTGTATTTTGTCCTACATCTTTAGAGTCGTAATTCTCTTCTGCCAAAGAGGCATTATTGCTTAAAACGACCTTCAAATCAAACTCACCTGCATTATTGAATTTGCTTGTATTATTTATCTTAATCTGATACAGATTTGTCTGTTCTCTATGGAAGTATTTGGAGGTGACATTAACACTTAGGTCAGGATTGGTACACTTGTCCGTCAGACCAAAATCTAAATCAGATGCGACAGGACTTAGGACAGGGTCTATAGTAGCCGAATACGAACCATAGTTTACAGGCAAGGATTGGTATAGGTCAGATGATTGTGCGACTGCTATATTGTATGAACCTGGATTTACGTATACGAGATAGTCACCATTTTCATCGGTATAGCCAAGAAAATTTCCAGGGGATATAAGAATCCTTCTGTCAGGTATTCCTACTTCTCCAGTATCTCTCTTTCCATTGTTGTTCTTGTCAAAAAACACATTACCTGTTAATCTAAGGTTACAATCTTCTCTCAAGACTACTTTTTTATTGATATCTGTAATAGACCCAATTTTAGAAATAAGGCTGGAAGGCCAGCGTACTATGATGCTATCTATGACAGTAGAGGTGCCTATCCCAAAGTAGGTGCTTGTTCCAGTATTGGTGAAGTCTACATCTTTGGTTTGCCAGACTGTTTTACCATCTATTTGGCATTTGAGGAGTATCTGAGCACCTATCCCAAAACTGTTAGAAATACATCCTTCTAGTTGGATGTCGATATAGTTTGCACTTCCACAGTCATTCATATCATTTCTGTAGTAGTCATTTTTTTGCGTAAAAGTATTTGGTATGTATAGGTCGAGGTCTCCGTCGTTGTCTATGTCTGCCCAACTACATCCATAAGAATCATTTTTGTCACGTGTCGTTGCATTTTCTATTTTGGTGAAACCTGTGTTTTGGTCGTTTCTGAACAGATGATTGTTCTGTTTTTGGTCGTTGGCAACGTATAGGTCTAGGTAGCCATCATTGTTATAATCTACCCATTCCGCTTCATTAGAGTTAGCTGGATACTTCACTAGCTCAGAAGTCAAATCCTTGCTGAATGTACCATCTCCATTGTTTATATATAGGTTGTTTTTTTCAATGGTTCTGGAGTTGACAACATATAGGTCCATATCTCCATCATTGTCCATATCACCCCAAGCACAGTCTACTGAATACCCTCCGTCATTTACTATGGGGCCATCCGTTATTTCAATAAATACACCGTAATCATTTCGAAATAATTGGTTGTTTTCACCTCTCGTATTGGCTATAAATAGATCGATATCCCCATCCCTGTCATAATCACACCAACCAGTACCCACTGCAGTAGTCTTAGATTGACAAATGACGTTATTTGAATCTAAAACAAACCCTCCAGTTCCATCTCCTTTATATAACAAGTTTGGATGGTCTTTGCTATACTCTGATGCGATAAGGTCTAAATGCCCATCTCTATTATAGTCTCCCCAACACACATCCAAAACAAATAATCCTGAAACCACCAAAGTAGATTTTGTCACTTTTGTAAATGTCCCGTCTCGCTCATTGTGATAGAGCAAGTTTTCTGGAAGTAAGTTACTCGTCACTAATAGGTCTAAGTAACCGTCGTTGTCATAATCACCCCATTTTCCCATTACAGAGCTACTCAGATCAGATACGATAGCACCACTAGTTATTTGCGTGAATGTTCCATCTCCATTATTGTGGTACAATTGATTAGGTTTTTTGATGTCATTTTCTGGTACGAACAGATCGTCAAAGCCATCATTGTCGTAATCTCCCCACGATGCACTCCAGCTATTTATGCCTACTTGCGAAAGCCCGTTTGCAGTTCTAAGCGTAAATGAATCACAAGATGAAGCTTTTTTATTCTTTGATGTGATGCTGTATAGTTCATCCACAGAAGGAGGGATTATTCCTTTGTCTGAAGCAGCTGACAACGAGAATGAAATCAGCATTGTAAAGACGGATACAAATAGAGAAGGTAGGTGTGTTTTACTCATTTGTTTGGTATTTAAGGGTGAGTTGTGATATGACTGAGAAAGGTTCTCATGTTTCCTAGATTCAACTTCAGAAATACTATATATCTTGTTGTAATTACGCATATAGTTCATCATATCTAGGTATTAGTTTGTCCCAATTAAATTCTTCGAAAAGCATACTTGCAGTATTCTTTTCATATTCCTTTAAATCAGTTGATTTCCAAGTCTGGTATAGTTTTTCGAATGCATCTGCAAGTTGAGATGAGTTCTCGTTCTCTATAGCTTGTCCAGCATTATGCTTTGTAACATATTCAGCGAGATTGGTGGCTTCAGAGACTATGCTCGGCACACCGAAACTTGCTGCTTCTAGTACAGCAGTAGGCAAGCCCTCATTTCTGCTCGGGTGCACAAACACATTCATTTGTTCGATGAGACGATTTTTGTCATCTCCAAATTGACTGCCAAAAAATGTGATTTCATTTTTACATTTTAAAGTGCTCACAGTGTTTTTTAAGTCTGTGAGTTCTTCGCTATCTCCAACAATCCAGAGTTGCACATTTTTACCTTCAGAAAATGAAGAAAATGCTTGTACCAAAAGGTCTAGGCCTTTGGTATATATATCTATACGACCCACAAAACCAATTATGAAATCTTCATTTTGTGTAGATGAAGAAGGCACTTGGGAGGTTTCAAATCCATAAGGTAGTAGTACTTGTTTGTCGTTTGGAAAAATAGATTCAAGGCCTGTTTTTTCACTCTTGCCTATACAGTGTATTTTGTCAATGGCATTTAACATTGGTCTTTCAAAAAGTTTGAAATATGCTCGTTTCACTGTATTGTTCTTAGCCATGGCAATGGAGTTATATGCTCCATGAGGGGTAAGTGTGGACCTCTTGTTATACTTTTTCAGAACTTTTGAAATCGCCCAAAAAGTAGATATCCATCCACCGTGAAGGTGAAAGACAGCATCTTTTTCGTGTATAATGGCCTCTTTTAGTTCGGTGCTGATGCCAAATTTATTCTTTGATTTTTTGAATAATCGTGTTTTGAAGTTTCGCTCACCATAGTTGTGATCTAAGTTGTCAGTAATTCCCCAAAGCTGCACATCCTTTCCCGCTTCAGTTTGTCTAGAAGCTAGTTGGAACACTACTTTGTTTACACCATTCATCCTTTCAGGATTTGCTTTTCCGAGTACTATGTGAATGATTACCATATTGAGAATTTGTGTTTAGTAAGTTGATTTCTCCAATAGCTAATCATTAGCAGTTGGTTGATTATTAGTCCAGCAAGGGCTCCTTCTATTCCGAAGTTATTTAACAAGTAATTGAAAGAAAGTACACTAAATAAAAATGAGATACAGTAACCTACAAAAAAGGATCTGTTTAACGCTAATATTCGTATAGGCATACGAACGGTATATCCTGCGTATATAATGCAGTATAAAATGACCATACCTCTAACGATATAGTGGTAATCGGTGTACTCTGCTCCTCCAAATAGTTGGATAGCATATTTAGAAAATACAAATAGTGGTATTAGAACAACGGCAAAAAGAATTCCACCTTTAGAAGTGATAGATCTCAAATAGAGTTTAGACTCCAACTGTGAGGCAGCATATAGCTTGGCTGCTTTGGGCAAAACGTAGTTTTCGTATGTCTGAAGCAACAAATTAAGTACGCCAAACATAGATTGTACAAGTCTGAAGGCTCCAAGAGCAGCTACACCTAGAAACAGCCCAGATGCTACCACAAATAGATTGCCACTCCACCATTGAAGTAATGAAGACAGAAACAACAATGAACCTTCTCGCTTGTGATAGGAGAGGTAGTTCTGTCCAATTTTCATGTCCTTAAGTTTAAAAGAGGATAAAAAGAATCCAACTAGAGAAGAAACTAAGTAGCCAGATGCCATAATTATAATGGTAGCATCCAAATTGAGTTGGTGAGTCACCCCTAACCCAATAATTCCAGTCAACTGGATGCCGGCCATTATGCAATCTACTACGATTGTATTTTTAATTTCCTGCAGGGCAAGAAACATTTTTCGGAAATAATCATGTGTTAACCATAGGCATGCTATAGCACCGATGTATAAGAAGTTTACAGAAGCAAGTTTGCCAAAATCCATAAACCCACTTGCTTGTATTATACCTGAAAGTATAAAAATGATAGAGCAAAGTAGAATTTGAAGCAGAAATGTGAAACCAATATATGGTTTGCTATTTTCAAACTTCGCAAATGCTACCTGCATAGGCTGTATGATAAGTGCATTGCTCATACTGATGAGAAGGTATATTCCTAAGATGATAGATGAGTACACACCAAAACCTTCGATTCCTAAGAATCTAGCGAGCAAAGCCGTCACAGTAAAAGAGGTTCCACTAAATACAGCTTGGTCAAAAAGGACAAGGTTTTTTTCTTCTGTGAGTCTTTTTATCATCTTATGCTGCCGTTACTTTAGGTTGTTTCACAAAAAGTCTTCCATAAAAAGACGCAATAATTTTTAGCGTAGCTTTAATCACATTCGGATTGTACAGATGTTTGTTCAATACAAAGTGTAACGTAGTGATTTCAAATTCTTCTTTGATCAGATTGATCTCTTGGATATGAGCTGCCGGTGTCCGACGGCTATCTACGATGTATAGATTATTGTCAGCTATACTTAGCATGAGAAGTCCGATACTTTCGTCTTCGAATGATTCATTGTCAGCTATGATTAGATCATACCCTTTACTATTTTTAGATATTGTGTTTCTTAATGTTTCCTTGTCCATCTCACGATATGATTTGTCGGTCATATCCAGGACATCTACATTATCTATGCTTATCGAACCATTGAAATCAAGGACCAGGACTTTTCTTCCCTGCTTGGTAAATGCCTTTGCAAGTTCTCTGGTATGAAATTGTCTTCCTTCATGGGGAGTGTTGGATGTGATACAAAGAGTCGTACTTTTTTCTGTCATCCCTTTAAGCTCCAGCTGAATAGCTTCCTTCAAAAAGTGCTTGCTGATTTGAGCTTTGGTTTTAAGATATGGGGTCTTTATAGCAATAGGAATATCACATTGAGTCTCTATGGTCTCTGCATCATTTACTTTACCTTTTGCAGAGTGTACTATCTGAATGAGAGCTAACGATCCTATAAGAGCCAGAAGTCCTGAAACTATAGTTATTATAGGTTTGTTAGGTGACACCGCCTTGATCGAAGGGATGGCAGGAGTTATGATTCTGTGAAATGAAATCTTTGCTGCTCTTGCTATTTCCGCTTCTATGCGTTTCTCATTAAGAAAATTATAAGACTTCTGGTATATGTTGAAGTCTCTAGTCATCACGGTTAGATCTTTCTGTTTCTTGGCAAATCCATTGAATGCAAATTCAGCATTCTGAATTTCTTGAAGTAGCTGAAAATGTTGTGTCCGTAGATTTCTTTTAGAGTTGGTTACACCTTCAATAAGGTAAACTTTTAGGTCATCAAGTTTGCCGTCCACCACCTTAACCAATGGGTTGGAAGGTGTATAGGTGAGAAGCAAGTCTCGTTTTTCTGCTTGCAATGTTTTAATCTTTTTGACCAACTCGGTGCTTAGTAGATCGGTATATGCCTGAAAGTTGGGTGCAGCAAACTCAAAAGAATTATCTTTTCTTCTTAAATCATCTTCTAGTTCTTGAATCGCATCGAGACTTATCTTCAGATTACTCAATTGGATTTTCATTTGAGCTATTTTTCTCAAATCAGTCTCAGATTCTTGTCTAAGGTCTATAATTCCTCTTCTGTCTTTGTAATCCTCTATCTTGTTTTCAGATGTGCTGAGCTGTTGAGATACTCGATTGATTCTATCATCAAGAAAGGATACAGTTGTCTCTGCAGCTTTAAACTTTGTTTCTATATAATCTCTGATATAGGTTTCAGCAAGGTGGTTCGCAAAATCAGCCGATTTTTGAGGAATCGGAGATTTGTACATTATAGAGACTACGGGTACATCTTTATCAGCAGATACTACAGTTAGATTTTTTTTGAGTTTGTCTATGAGTTTCTCGTGACTGAGATATACATATTCGTAAAGAGCTATCAGGTGTGTTTTTGGTTTTAACTCAAACAGTTTGAGATTTGGAGAAATGATGAATGTAGAATTATGGACATCTACAGTGTCACCAAATCTTGCAGCCACACTTGTGAGTGATCCAGAAAGGCCCATTTGGAAACTGTCTCTTGAGATCACGTTTATAAAGAATTTTCTATCGTAGTTTTCTTCGATGTCTAGTGGATTGATTAGAATAGGAGAGTTATGATAAAGCTCCTGACTTCTCATGTCTCCGACTAGATAGGTTTCTTGCTGAAACCCCATTCCTTCTACTCCTTTAGAGAGCATTATAGTAGATTTTATTAGTTCTATCTCTGCTGCTATCTTGTTGGTAGAAGCAAATACGTCTAAGTCTTTGAAGAGATTGTTATTGGGTACACCTTGAGCTAGGTCAGCCAGTTTTATTTTGGCCGTGCTCTCATATTGCGGAGTTAGATAAGTTAAGTACTTCTTCACTACGAGTACAGTCACTATCATACAGAAAAGTATAATGGGAAGTCCTCTAAGGAAGGGTCGTAAATATCGAAGTGATTCTTTCATTGCAGTAGATCTTAGATTTTATTAGAATGAAAAGGCACTTTTAAATATGGCGGCCGAGGTGATAGCCGATGTAAATGGAATAATAACAGATATCCTTCTGTCAAATTCCTTGTATTTTTTGGATGGTACGACTACGATATCACCCGGTATGAGTTGAATATTTTGTGAGATGTAATCGTTATACTCCTTTAGGTTTAGAGTTGCTACACGTACGTGTGGTCCTTCTTGTCTGAAGACTTTAACGTATCGTAGATTGGCATATTCTTTTAGTCCACCGCTCAAAGCGAGCATCTTAAAAAGGCTATTGTGATTTTTGTCAACGTCATAGACTCCTGGATCTCTGACTTCTCCCATAATGGTGATGTCCCTGTTTAGTATTTTTACATCCACGATAGGTTTTTTGATCCACTCGCCATAGAGAGTTCTCAAAGTATCTTTTAACTCGATTAGCGTCATGCTATCGATGTTCATTGTTCCAATCTTTGGGATTTCTACGTTTCCTTCGGCATCTACCATTAGGTATCTACCGTATACTTCATTGGCGTTATAAATCCCGTATGTAGAACCCACACTTAGGTCATCCTGACCCCAAAGACTTATTGTGATTTTGTCGTCTTCTTTGATGTGATAGCGATAGTTAGCATTGTACATAAATGCAGAATCCAAAACCTTGGATTTAGCTTTCAGTACACTTTTATCCTCATCAAGGAGATTATGTGTTCCTCCACAGGAGAGGAGAAGAAGGGTGAGGGGCAATACAAGTAGTAGTAGATTTTTCATTGCGAGGTTAGGTTATACTGAGGATTTTGGAGAAGATAGACTTACGGGGAGCTAAGATTCTTTCTTCTATTTTGTAAATTCTTTCCATGGCTTCCATGAGTTTGTTGACATCGTCGTCGCCTTTTATGATATAGTCGAATGCACCGTACTTTAGGGTGTCAACGGCATTGCTTATATCTTCTTGTGCGGACATCATGATCACGTAAGTATTTGGGTTGTATCTTTTGATTTTTCTAAGAACTTCAAAGCCGTTTAGGCCTTCCATTTCATAGTCTAAGAGAACTAAGAATGGCTCTTCTATTAGTGCATTGATAGCGTCAGTACCATTGCCAAAAGCAGTCACATCTTCAAATCCCATTTTCTGAAGTCTTCTTCGAGTAGCAGATAGTATTAGCTCCTCGTCGTCGACTATAAAAATTTTTTGTTCGTGTAGATTAAGCATTCGTGTTCAGTATATTTCTTATGACACAAATGTGCTAAGCATATTGGCTCCTTTTAGTTTATTAAGGCTATCTGTAGTTGATTCAAGATGAGTGGTGTCTATTTGTAGATAATTGTTCAACGATTAAATTAACTTTGTCGTAAAGCTATATTATGATAAAATGTGTCATACTGGAAGAT
>JBMYYN010000030.1:0-13503 GCA_049609445.1 Bacteroidia bacterium
AATTACAATAAAACACATTGTGACGGCAATGGGTATATGTGCATTATTGGCAGTTTCTACATTGTCAATGACTAATAACAATGGTGCACCTGCTGGATATACAAATGCTCCAAGTGAGCCTTCTTGTGCATCTTGTCATTCAGGGTCTTTGGTAACCTCAGGAACCAATTATAACAATGTTTCATTGACAGGTAATTTTACTGGATCAGGTTATATCCCGGATAGCACATATACTATTACTCTTTCATATACTCATACAGGAAAGACCAAGTTTGGTTATCAACTGACTTGTCTAGATTCAGATGATGATATGGCAGGCAGTTTTGCGTTAATCACCGGAAATAACAAGTCTTCTCTTCGGACCAAAACATTCTCTGGCAATCTAAGAAGATATGTAGGTCAGACATCTAGCGGTTCCGGAGGAACCGGTAGTGCATCATGGAGTTTTGAGTGGACTGCACCTAGTAGCAACGTTGGGGATGTTACTTTCTATACTGTTGTAAATTCTGCGAATAACAATAAGGGAACAGGTGGAGACATTATAATAGCCAAAGAGTTTATTATTTCACCGTCTACTTTGCTGCCAGTAGCTACAGCTTCTGTATTGACATCACCGAGTTGTACTGGTGGGATAACAAAACTAAAGGGTTCAGGAACAAATTCGCCTACTTCATGGTCTTGGAGTATTTCAGGAGGATCTCCAGGATTATCAACTAGTCAAAACCCAGAAGTAGTAATGTTTATTCCAGGCACGCATAGAGCAATTTTAACAGTCAAAAACTCAAAAGGATTTTCGCAGCCTGATACGGTAAATATAGTAGTGAAACAATCTCCTGATGCTTTTATAGCTGGAGGGAATACTCGCACGATATGCGACGGTGATTCCGTAATGTTATCTGTTCCGTTTAAAACGAATACAGACTATACTTGGAATACTGGAGATACTACAAATGCTATATGGGCGTCAGATACCGGCAAGTACTATGTGAATGTAAGTGCTGCTGATGGATGTGCCAAACTCAGTCAAACCATTCAGGTAAATTTTCATCCAAAACCTGTTGCCACTCTTACGAGTAATGCTTCCTTGTTTAATGACAGTAGCTGTACTGGGTCTTCTGTCATCTTAGAGGCAAATCAAATAGCTTTTGATAGTTTTTATTTTTATTCTGATGGTGTGTTAGAAGCAACGTCTGATAATCACATTCAATCCTTACCTTTTGATAGTACCACCGTTTTTGGACTTCGGGTTAGGAATTCACTAGGTTGTCTTAGCGATTTAAGTCCATATACAGTGACTGCGAGAAAAAAAATGAAAGCACCTGTTGTAGAATGTACTACGACATCACCAAGTTCTATTACTTTTAACTGGTCTAGCCTCGGTGCTCATCAAGGGTACGAAGTGAAAGTGAATAACGAGATAGTTTGGAAAGATCCTTCTAGTGGACCGCAAGGTTTGTCACACTTAGTTGATGGTTTGCTGCCTGAAGATTCTGTTACAATCTCAGTTAGAGCATTAGATGACGCTCCATGTTTTTATAGTGCGGTAGGGGTGAAGAAGTGTTTCTCCCAGTCTTGTGATCCTTTAGACGTATCAGTAGCTTTCGATAGCTCTGTATGTTTTGGAGATCTATGGACGGTAGAAGTAAACGGATTGAAGGATAAGCATTTTGGACTGTGGATAGATGCTAGTGATGTTATAACAGATACTGTTTTTCAATTTAACCCAGTAGCGTCACGTACCTTTACTCTGTTTGTACAAGATTCTCTGAATGCTGTATGTCCAGCTCAGGAAATTGAGCTTCCTTTGGTAGTAGATAGGATTCAAGACATTCAATTAAGAGCTAGTAAAATTGGAGCATTTTGTAAAGATGAAGAAGTGACATTTACTGCCAATGAAACATTAGAAAACTTCGATTTTTATAGAAACGGAACCTTGGTTCAATCAGGAGATGATAGGTCGTATACTAGTCAAGGATTTGTCCAAGACGATTCATTATATGTTGTTGTGACGAAAGGTAAATGTATAGACACCTCTCAGAATTATTATGTCGACATAGAACTAGAGCCAGATGCAAGTTTTACGTATACGAACAAAGGATCGATATATGAGTTTGCTCCAAGAGATATAGGACACGCATCGTATGAATGGGATTTTGGGGATGGAAGCATGAGCAGCAGTGATGTGCAACCAACGCATGATTTTGCGAGCAAGGAAGGGGAGACTGTGGATGTGAAATTGGAAATAACAACTGTAAGCAATTGTTTGGCTGATTCGATGGAAAGTCTATCGTTACCCATATTTAGTTCTGTAGAGGATATTTCCGGACTAGGGTTAGAGGTTTATCCTAATCCAGTAGGCGACTATTTGACTTTGGTAAATAAGGCAGGGAAAAATATGAAAGTCAGAATTCTTTCTCTTAGTGGACAAGAGCTGAAGTCGCTAGATATTTCAAAAACAAGAACCAGGTTGAATGTTTCAGATCTAAGCAAGGGAACGTATATGCTGGAATTAGAAATTGGAGGACATGTTTCCAATTTACGTCTTCTAAAGAAGTAGGTGTTAATGTGTTTCCATTCTACCTTTTATGGTGGAATTGTGAATTAAGATATTTAGAGAATCTAACTCTGGTTGAAGATCTTTACGTTGATCCGGTTCGAAGTGTAGTGAAGTTTGGCCAGCGTCTATCCAAGCAGTCATCCAAAAGCATCCCACCAGATGTATAGCCTTACGCATCCTTCTTTCTACCATATTATTTAGTGCTTTGTGGTATGCCTCAGAAAACTCTTTGCTATATACTTTTACAGTAGTAGCACCTTTTCTTTCGAATGAGTACTTTGAGTTGGGCATGGTAAGCGTAAGTTCTTTCTCTATTTGCAAGACGGAGTCTTTAGCATCAAAACTCTCCTCTATAGTCTGCCAGATTGTTTCTAATGGGTCAGTAATGTATTCGGATTTACCAGTATAAAAATTGTAATCATTCGCGAAAATTTCAGGTAAGCGAGATTCCCATAAACCGTGTATGCCAACTTGGTCTGTAAGTTGACCATTGTAATTTTCGGTACTGTGCAAAGGGACGTGAGCGTCCGCTATGTAGTGACCTAAGTCCGCACTAAGGGTGATTATTTTCTGATAATCCCGTTCTTTCATAGCTATGGTCAACCATCTCAAAACACTCTGAATATGCCACGGAACAATGCCATATTTTTCAAGGTGCTCTTTGCCGTACTTTGCTACTGCACTGTCCCACTGTTTTGGCAAGGTGTCTATTGGGGTGCTTTGTTCGTAGTGATCTAGATCTATGTAGTGCCTAGGAGCCTCATTTTCTATAGCATATCTTCTTTGGTCGGCTCTTGTCGCAAATTCTTGAATATAGCTGATGTTCGATTTGTAAAATCCAAACATTTCCTGGGGGAGAGCGAAGCAAGCAAGGTAGTTTATCTCTTTATGAGCATAAAATCCCCAAGGATTAGATTTCAGGAACGCGAAACAACAGATAATGAAAATGGAAACTCTCAAGACGCCAAATTTAGCAATCTTGAATTACAAAGGTTCCAATATATCTCTAACCTTGAAAATCGTTGTCTGAAGGTTTTTCTTTAAAGTGATAGTGAATTGTGACTTTCGGTTGAGGAGGTTCATTTTCTTCAAGAGGAATACTCCAATAACCGATTTCATCATCGTCATCATCATCTAGCTCATCTTCGTCATGAAAGAAAGTCTTTTGTTGTGGTCCAGTGTTTCTGAAAAGGTAACCCCAAATAACACCAGAAATAGCACCGGCTAGGTGACCTTCCCACGATATGTTTTTGCCGATGAGTCTTCCGTACTCTGGGAATAAACCATATATCAAGCTACCATATAGAAAAATTAGGATGAAAGCAGCTGCAAGCATTTCTTTGTTTTTACTTAGAAATGCATGCGTGATTAGAAAGAATATGAAAGCATATACTAATCCACTTGCTCCAATATGTGTAGTGCCTTCTTGGCCAAGAAACAATAGTATAAATCCCGTACTTAGCATATTTAGTGCAAGTATTTTACTACTGTCTTTTTTGAAGTAGATAAATATAAACCCCATTAAAAGGACTAGTGGAACGCTATTAGAAAAAAGGTGATCAAAATTGGCATGTAGAAATGGCATAGTGAAAATGCCTAAAACTCCTCTTACGTCCCAAGGATGCATTCCAAAGCTATTTAGGTTTACCACAGTAGTCATATTCAGAAAGAATACTATCCATATAGCTATGGTGATCACCAACGGCCATACAATGGAATCTACTAGCTTGATTATGAAATTGAACATTTCTAATATCTTATGTCAAAATACGTTCCGAACAGAAAAACTGACAAACTGCCATTGTTTTAGATAACGTTATAGTTCTATAAAGTGTTTGTTTCCCTCGTCTTAATCCATACTATATGAAGTCTTCGGTCGTTTTTAATCCAATCATCTAGATTTATCATGAAATTACCGAAGTATCTTGTCACGCTGTTATCTGCTATTTTATTTGTTGCACTTTTCTTTGAAAAATCACTGGGAATGAACGTGGCTATATATGGTATATGTACCATAGCCCTACTTGCCATTTTTAAAACAGAGTTTTTCAAGCCGATGTTGCATAAAGTGGTGTCTCTTGGTTTTCTCTTGACTACGGTATTCTATTATCTGTATGCAAGTCCATTTACGTTGTTTGTTGCTTTCTTATCTTTTCTGCTGCTCATAGGACTGCATACTTCTTCTAGTTTCAGAAATCTGCTACTTGCTATTCCTAATTCGTTTGTCAATTACTTTGCCGCTTATTCTGATTTTTTTGAGTCGTTCAGAGGGAGAAAGAAACACAAACTTAACCTTGGGTTAGGTAGGATTTTGAGGATAATTACCCTTCCATTATTTATCGTGTTACTCTTTATAGCGATGTACAGTGTGGGTAGTACATTCTTCTCAGAAGTCATCGGAGATTTCTTCTCCATGTTTGATGATCTTTTTACCAAGATTGCTAAGTACATAGATATAGCTGCCGTATTTGTGGGTGTTTTAGGTCTACTGTTTGGGGTGCTTCATAGTCTAGGCTTTCGAACGACGTCATTGAGTGAACTCGACAGCAAGCAGTCAGATATACTTTCGAGAGTCCGGTCAAACATTCGAAGGAGGTTTAAGACTATGGATCTAAGCTTGGAGTATAAGTCTGGGCTGTTTCTACTGTCTACTCTTAGCCTCCTCCTAGCTATCCTGTTGTTTGGCGAGATAAAGAACATATGGTTCAATTTTGAGTGGGGTGGAGAACTTCTCAAAGAGCTCGTCCACGAAGGAACATATGTTTTGATCGTTGCTATTTTGATTTCGATGGCAGTAACGATGTACTACTTCCGAAAGAACTTGAACTTTTATAAAAGCAACAAGCCTTTGAAGACTTTAGCGTATATATGGATTGTTTTGAATGCACTTTTGGTAGTGTCCGTATTGGTTCGAAACATCTATTATATCCAATTCTTTGGTTTGGCATATAAGCGAATCGGAGTTATGTTCTTTTTAGCCTTGTGCGTAGTAGGATTATTGACCATCTTTATCAAAATAAGTAAGGTTAAAAGTAGTTTTTTTGTAACTCGAGTAAATGCATTTGCAGCCTATGTTACTCTAGTCGTGATTTGCTTCGTAAATTGGGACGGGGTCATTGCAAAGTATAATTTCTCTCATTACAAGACGTCATTTGTACACCTACCATTTATGTCCAATCTAAGTGATAAAACACTGCCATATCTGAGACTATCGGATACTGAGATGGAGGAAATAGAAAGCAAACAAGTAGAAACTATCCCTTTTGCCAAAAGAGGTTATTTCAAGGATGTAGATTATCAAAATAAAATCGAACATAGAATAGAGAAATTTAAAGAAGCTCAAGAAGAACGTCATTGGTTAGAAAGTGTATGGGCAGAAGACAAAGCTATTGAGCTTCTTAAGGTGGGAGAATAGTTCGGAAGAAGTCAAGTATTTGTCCAATTATCACTAAACTTGCAGCCGATTAAAAAGACATGGCATTACAGTGTGGAATTGTTGGCTTGCCCAACGTAGGAAAATCAACTCTATTTAACTGCTTAAGCAGTGCAAAAGCAGAAAGTGCGAATTACCCTTTTTGTACCATCGAACCTAATGTAGGAACGATTACCGTTCCCGATGAGAGGCTACAACGTATATCTGACATAGTAAATCCACAAAAGATACAACCTACTACTGTAGAGATAGTAGATATAGCAGGTCTTGTGAAAGGAGCAAGCAAGGGTGAAGGTCTTGGAAATCAATTTTTAGGTAACATTAGAAATACAAATGCGATTCTGCATGTAGTTCGTTGCTTTGACAACGAGAATATCACCCACGTAGATGGTAGCGTAGATCCTGTACGCGATAAGGAGATAATAGATACAGAGCTTCAAATCAAAGACTTAGAGTCGATTGATGCTAAAATTCAAAAAGTTAGAAAACTTGCTGATACTGGAAACAAAGAAGCTAAGGCTGTGTTTGAAGTAGCTTCCAAAATAAAGGAAGTGCTTGACCAAGGGAAGTCCGTTCGTACTTTAGATATGGAAGAAGCAAAATGGGATTTGGTGAAGGATTTAAATCTAATCACAGCTAAGCCAGTTTTGTACGTGTGTAATGTAGATGATGCAAGTGTTGTAAGTGGGAATAAGCATACAGAGGCTTTTGTAGAATCTGTAAAAGATGAAAACGCACAAGTGATCTTTGTTTCAGCAGAGATAGAGTCAGACATGATTGATATGGATGAAGAAGATAAAAACCTTTTTCTAGAAGATATGGGTCTTACTGAGAGTGGAGCAAATAGAATAATCAAGGCTGCATATACACTTCTAAACTATTCTACTTACTTCACAGCAGGTGAGAAAGAGGTGAGAGCATGGACCATCACTGCTGGAGATACAGCTCCTCAAGCTGCGGGTGTTATTCATACGGATTTTGAAAAAGGATTCATACGAGCAGAAGTAATGGCATACGACGATTTTATTACTCTTGGGTCTGAGGCTAAGTGTAGAGAGGCTGGGAAGCTTCGTGTGGAAGGGAAAGAGTACTTAGTTCAAGATGGAGACATCATGCACTTTAGATTTAATGTATAACTAGGATAAGTCATATTAGTGTCTTATTCAGAATCTCTTTTCTAAAACAATTATATTTGTAGCATCATGAAAAAATTAATACTTCCTTTAGCTCTTGTATGTATGGGCTTCTTTTCTTGTTCAGAGGATTTAAATGTTACTCTAAACCAACCTTTTACTGTGGACTTTACTTTGCCCGCGGCTAGTGTTACTGATACTGGTGTACCTGTAGAGATGACTTCACCTGCTCAAAGCACTACTGGTGGTGAGTTAGCAGATTATCAAGATGAACTTGAGAAATTGGAATCTGCAAAACTTAAGACTTTGACTGTGTCGATTACGGCACCAGCGGGTCAAGACTTTTCATTCGTGAATGAGTTTAAGTTTTATCTAAAAGGTCAAGGAATGGATGAGCAATTGGTTGCATCTAAAACAAACATCAGCGGAAGCGACATTTCAATTTCATTAGATGTAGAAGATGTAGAGCTAGTAGAAATCATTCAATCAGGTGAATTTACTGCTAGAGGTACAGTGACTACTGATGAGCTTATAGATCAAGATGTCGAGCTAAGTGCAGACGTTCAATTTGAAGTGAAAGCTGCAGTTATATAACACGTATATATATATTATAGAATACCCATAAATGAAAAATTTATTTAAACTTTTAAGCTTTGTCTTAGTATTGACTTTGGCTGTGACTGCTTGTGGAGACAAGAACGAATGCAAAGAAGGAGACAAGAAAGAATGCTGTGCTGACAAAGACAAAAAAGAGTGTAGCGAAGAGGAAAAAGCTAAGTGCCACAAAGAAGGCAAAGAGGATTGTAAGAAAGCTTGCGACAAGGATGGAACTGAAGATTGCAAGAAAAAATGTGAAAGTGGAGACAATGAAGCTTGCAAGCCTGGATGTGAAAAAGAATGTTGTTCAGATAAAGGTTCTGATGAAGTAACTTCAGATTCTACCTCGTCAGAGGAGACTAGTGAAGAGGCTCACAGCACACACGAATAATTGTAATTTGGATAGTTGTTCTAATTACAGACAATAACAAAAAATAAAATACATTTGAAATCCTGATCATATTAATGGTCAGGATTTTTTTTATGAAAAGCCCTTCTAAAATATCTGCAGTTATTATCACTTACAATGAAGAGAAGTATATCCAAGGCTGTATTGTATCTTTGAAGGATATAGCCGATGAGATATTAGTAGTAGATAGCTTTAGTCTTGATAGGACCAAAGCTATTTGTTTAGAACTAGGAGCTCGGTTTATTGAAAGAAAATGGGAAGGTTATGCTAAGACTAAAAACTGGGCAAACGCTCAAGCTAAATATGCTTGGGTGCTATCTATGGATGCAGATGAAGTACTTAGCAAAGATCTAAGATCAAGTATTCTATCTGAAAAGATGAAAGGATTAAATGATCGGAGAATTTACAAGTTTAATAGGCTAAATAATTACTGTGGTAAGTGGATTCGTCATGCAGGGTGGTATCCAGACACCAAAGTGAGGTTGTTTGACAAGACTCATGCTATTTGGCAGGGAGATGTACACGAGGAGTTGTCATTTAGTCAAACTGTGGATGAGATACATCTTAAGGGTGATTTACTGCACTACACCATTATGGATAAGGAAGATCATATCAGCAGACTTAAAAAGTACAATGGCTTAGCTAAAAAATATCCTAACCTCGCGTATACGTTTTTTTCAAGTATGTTTACTTTTATCAAAATGTATATCCTAAAATTAGGTTTCCTTGATGGACAGTTAGGTTTTCAATTATGTTTTCTCACGGCTAAAGGAAAGTTTTGGCGAGGCAAGGCATAAAAAAAGCACCTTATTTGACTAAGGTGCTTCTGGTTATTTTATTGTCGTAGTACTATTTTACCAATTCTTTGATGTGGTCCTCTAGTTCATATTCATCACCTTCCACATATCCAGTATGTGTGTATACTATATTCCCTTTTTGATCAAGTAAGAATGTTACAGGTGGATTAGCTACGTTCATTGCTCTTTGTAAGTTGCCATTTGGATCCATCAAAATATCAAAGTCCCAGTTGAATGCATTGACCATAGGCTTTACTTTGACAGCGTTTCTACTATCATCTACACTTACTGCCACTAATTCTACACCATAGTCATCTTGCCAGTCCTCAAGGATTTCGTTTACGTTTTTTAGTTCTTTGATACAAGGTTTACACCACGTAGCCCAGAAAGAAATAATGGTAATCTTTCCATTCTTTCCATAATCCTGTAGATTTACATCTTGACCATCTAGATTTTTCAAAGTAATCTCCGGAAGAGTAGCACTAGATGTAGAGTGATCTGAAGTACTATCGCTTTGAGCAAAAGTGAAGACTGTTAAGAGTACGAGGACGAGAGTAAGTATTTTTTTCATTTTTTTAGTTGTCTATTGATTCCACGATAATAAGTTTCAAATTGTATACCAACACACTATAAGAACTAAAAAATAATCATAGTACTTGAATAAACCTTCCATTGTTTGTGTTAGTTGCTTGATAGTGTGGGTGTTAAGATGTGTTTGAGTAAAAAGATAGATTTATTTTTTTAGTGAGATTTTGTTTTATCTATTGTATAAATTTTGGTACACTTCGTCCTATTTATTCTTGTAGATATATTATTATTTGTAGTGACACCCTGTTAGTACGAAAAGCCTTATTCTAATTTAATAATACGACGTATATTGCGTTTTTATAAAAGAGTAAGTAAGACCATCTGAATGAAAAAAATTGGTATACATCTAGGAATAATGGCCTTAATCGTAGGGGCATTAGCTTTTGGGTCTTTGAAGTATTTGGACATTTATACAAAGCATGATAGTGAGCTTATAGATGTTGAAAATCTAGAAGGCATCTCTGTGGAAGAAGCGTTGGTGCAGCTAGAAAAAGCTGGACTTGTAGGAGTAGTAACTGACACTGTTTACAAAGACGGTGCAAAAATGCTCTCTGTTATAAATCAGAATCCTTCAGCAGGGTTAAGCGTAAAGCCAGGTCGTAAAGTTTATTTAGTGATTAACACTAACGAAGTTCCTATGGTAGAGGTGCCAGACTTAGCTCAAAAGACTTCCCTTCCTCAAGCGACAAATATTTTATTACGAAGACATTTGAAAGTGGGTAAAATTATCAAGAAGGTAGACTCCTCTGTAAAAACGAAAAGCGATGAACCAGTTTTGGCTCAGTATAAACCAGGTACTACTGAAGCGATTAAGCCCGGGACTAAGGTAGAAAGAAATTCATACATAGATTTAGTAATCGGAATAAGTGCAGACTATTACGCATCCGATAGTACTTCCAGTGAGAATACAGTATCAGATAATTGAGAGATAGGATACGCATAATGATATTATTACGTTTAACTAACATGAAGAAAAGTTTACTCTCGGCAGTTCTATTGGGTCTGCTTCTGATAGGCGATAGTTCTGCGTTTGCACAGGTGTCGACTACTACACTTCAGGACAACGCGAAGATTCAAAACTTTTTAGCAAAAAATCCCAATTACTCTTTCCAAAACATAAACAAGAATAAGTTTGGACAGAAGGATACCTTGAACTTGCCTTTTTTCGATGATTTTTCTGAAAGCTCACTGTATCCAGATAGTTCAAAATGGTTGAATAATCAGGTATATATAAATAATCAATTTCCAATAGAACCTCCTACTTATAATGTTGCAACTTTTGATGCGTTAGCAAGTAATGGACGTCCATACAATACCACGATTAACAAGGATTTTAATGGACCTGGAGATAGTTTGATTAGTCAACCCATTAACCTAAAAGATTCAATGGGGACACCCTATGCTTTGACAGATTCTATTGTGCTTAGTTTCTTTTTTCAACCTAATGGGAATGGATATCACCTTAATGGAGAAGATTCGTTGAGATTATTTTTTAAAGCTGAAAACCAAGTCTGGATTCAAGTATGGAGTGTTGGCGGTCAGGGAGAGAATGCACCGTTTCAGCATGTGAGCTTAGCCATAGAGGACATTAACTACCTTCATAAGGATTTTCAGTTCATGTTTACGACATACACCAGACAAGTAGGAAATGCGAACCATTGGCATTTAGATTATGTGTATTTGGATAGTAGAAGAAGTACATCTACAGATTACTATAATGATTATGCGATACAGACCACTCCAACCTCTTTACTTAAGGAGTACTCGTCTATGCCATATTCACATTACTCAACAAATCCAGCATCATTTAATGAGGATGCAGTTTATTTTAGAGCATCGAATTTGTATAATGTAGCAAAAAACATAGAGGTAAGGCATGAGGCATATTATAAAGGAACTGATGAGAAAGCAAATACTAAGTTCAGTGAGAATAGTAACAATATCTTGGCTCAAAGTAGTATCCTAAGAAACTTGCCGAAATATGATATCTCAGGACTTACAGGTACGGATCCAATAGTGATTGACAGAATGATTGAGATCAGAGAGAATGGTATCGTAAATGACTATAAGAACAATGATAAAATAACTACGACTCAAGTTTTTTATGATTACTACGCATATGATGATGGATCAGCAGAGAGAGGGTTTGGGTTTGATCATAACACAAGTCCAAGTAATATCGAAGGTCAAGTTGCGTATGGTTTTGATATAGCCAAAGAGGATACTTTATATGCTGTGGCAACATTCTTCAACGAAGCTGTATATGATGTATCACGAACGAGGTTTAAGTATAGAATCTGGAAGGACCTCTCAGGAGTAGATGGTGCATCAGAAGATGTCTTAATTTATGAATCTGACGATGAGTCGCCAAGTTATAATACAGCAAATGGAGAGAGGACCTTTAGCACACATTACATCGATACGTTACTCTTATTGAGTCCGGGTAAGTACTATATAGGATGGTGGCAGCAGAGTATGTTCAATCTTAATGTAGGGTGGGATATGAATTATGGTAATTTGAAGAATTCTGATAGACCAAATCCAAACTTGTACTACAATACTTTTGGAACATGGAAAAACTCAGACTTACCAAATGGTACGCTGATGATGCGTCCTCATTTTGGGAGTAAAAGACAGCTGTATGCTTCTATACATCAAGTGGAGGCAGATGAGTATAATCATAGAATATATCCCAACCCGGCAAGAAACATTGTAAAATTTGGAAAGGAGTACGCAAAGGTTTCACTTAGTACTATGAGTGGTTTAATTGTAAAATCAGATCTAGATGTGAAATCTCTAGAACTAAATGGTCTTCAGGCAGGACTCTATTTTGTCACTCTTGAGGATGAAAAAGGACAAATTCATACCTCTAAACTTGTTATTATTGCAGACTAATTCATAAACAGAAATGGCAGATATTAACGTTATTGAGCTAAAAGCAAAACTTGACAACAACGAAGACTTTCTTCTAATAGATGTAAGAGAAGAATGGGAGTATGAGGATTTTAATATTGGGGCTAAAAACATTCCTTTAGGAAATATTCAAGGCACGATAGATGATTTAGATGACTGGATGGAGAAGGAAGTAGTGGTTCATTGTAAGTCGGGAATGAGAAGTGCGGCAGCTAGAGATTTTATGATAAGAGAAGGTTTTAAAAACGTCCGAAATCTAGAAGGCGGCATAATGGCGTGGCAAACAGAGTTCGCCTAGGCATTCATATTACCAATAAAGCCTTTGTGCTTTTTGGATTACTTGCAGTAATCTCCATTTTATTTTTTTACTCTTCCTGTACTTCTAGCAGTGTTGATGAGGTTTCTTATCTCAATCATGCAGATGACGTTGGTTATGTTGGTATAGAAAAATGTGCAGAATGTCACTCTGCTCAGCATTCTACATTCATACATACAGGTATGGGGCTATCTTTTGCTGATGCTACTATGAAAAAGTCTTCAGCTGAGTTTAATAAGTCTAGTCTAGTTTATGACAGTTTATCTAATTTGTATTATTATCCATATTGGAAGGATTCGATTTTTTACATAAGGGAGTTTCGTCTGCAAGGAAATGATACAGTACATCACTTAGAAGTTGAAGTTGATTATATCGTAGGTAGCGGACAGCATACCAATTCACATCTCGTATCTACCAATGGTTACGTCTATCAGGCTCCAATCACGTACTACGTTCAAAAAGGAAGGTGGGATTTAGCTCCTGGATTTGAAAACGGAAATAACTCACGATTTAGCCGAATTCTTGATAGTGAATGTATAAGCTGTCATAATTCGATGCCTAAAATGGAGAAATCTTCTAATCGAAAGTTTGCCACTTTAGGACAGGGAATAGACTGTGAAAGATGTCATGGTCCAGGTCAACTGCATGTACAACAAAGAGAAAATGGTGGCAAACTCTCAGAAGGTGAAGATCGTACCATAGTGAACCCAAAGAAGTTATCTTGGGAGCGACAGATAGACTTATGTCAGCGATGTCACTT
>JBMYYN010000031.1:0-13415 GCA_049609445.1 Bacteroidia bacterium
TTTCTGAGGTAAAACTAGAACACACTACTGAAGTAAAGAATCTGGAAGAGAAGATAAAAAGACTTACTCAAGAAAAGAATGTTATAAATGAACGATTATCTGAATGCTATGCTCGTAGAATAAAACTAGAAAAAGAGGTCAATGATCTAAATGTAAGATTATTGAAACAGAAGGACGATTCTGTCATGCCGGAAGAGAGTGCAGTTGTTATGTCGTCAACTCCGATATCAGAAAGTGACGATTTAAAGCGAATAGAAGGCATAGGGCCCAAGATAGAGCAATTGCTAAACGGTGGGGGAATAAAGTCGTATAAAGATGTTATAAATGCCTCTGTGGAAGAGATAAAAGCGGTGCTGATAACAGCAGGACCAACTTATGCGGTTCATGACCCAAGCACTTGGGGTGAACAAGCAGAATTAGCTGAAGCAAATAACTGGGATAAATTAAAGGAATTGCAAGAAGAACTAAAAGGGGGTAAACGCCTTTAGTCTTCTTTCTTTATTTTTTGAATAATAGATGTACTGCTATGTCCATCTAGAAATGGAATGACTTCAACACGACCCCCATTTTCAACAACTTCTGGTGCTCCTACTATAGTGTCAAACGTATAATCTCCTCCTTTAGTTAATACATCTGGCATAACCGTCGTAATAAGCTTAAGAGGTGTTTCTTCATCAAACAATACAACCGCATCCACAAAAGCTAATGCAGCAATCTTTACCGCTCGAGTGTCTTCTTGAATTATAGGTCTACTAGGTCCTTTAAGTTTAGAAACAGAGGTGTCAGTGTTTACCCCTACGATAAGTCTGTCTCCTTGATCAGCAGCTTTACCCAAATAGTCAATATGCCCTAAATGCAATAAGTCAAAGCATCCGTTAGTAAATACAACCTTATCACTAAAACTTTTCCATCGTAAGACTTCATCTCTGAGCGAATCGTAGTCAGAGAATATTTTATCATTAATCAACTCGCTCCACTTCATTTTTTTTGATTTTCTGTGTTTTAACTACAAAGTAAATAATTGAAAATATTCCAACTCCGATGATCACAATAAATTGGATGGCGTGAGCTATAAGTGCATACGAACTTGCTACTACTGCACCTATGCCGTACAGTTTAAGTCCAGCCGGCACCATAACTTCAAATGTGCCAACACCTCCAGGAACAGGCACTATCATAGCCGCTGTGCCAAAAAGAAGCACTGTCAGTCCGGCCGAAAATCCTAAGTGAGCTGTTCCTTCCAGAGCATAGAATACAAAGAATGGCATACAGAAATACATCACCCAGATAAACAAACTGTAAAAAATGAAGAGCCCTTTTTGCTTTAAGGAAAATATAGTCTTCATGCCATCAAGTAGACCTTCTATAAAGGATTTAAACTTATTGATTACAGGAAGTGCATAAAACCATTCACGCTTTTTATAAACAAAGAAAAGTAATGATAACCCTACGAGTCCAATTATACCATATATAAGAGCTGAAGACCCTTCAAAATCATCAAATAGTGAACTGAAGAAGTCATATATTATGTCAAATTGAACAAAGAAAATGGCAACTGCTATAAGCAAAGTGATAAGCAGATCCACTACTCTTTCTACTACCACAGTTCCTACTAATTTATTGAACGGGATGTTCTCTACTTTTCCTAACGCAGCGGGCCGCGTGATTTCACCTACGCGAGGTAGAGCCATATTTACCAAGTAGCCCAGTATCACCGCATGAAAGCTAGCCGCAGCTGATGCTCGGTATCCCATTGGTTCTAGTAGCAAGTTCCATCGTAAAGCCCTAGCCAAATGACTAAGTACACCACATACCATGGACACGCCAATCCATTTTAAATCGGCGTTTTGGATTTCAGTCCAGATAGAAGAAGTGTCTTCCTTACCGATGGCCCAATAGAATAGAAACCCTCCCAAAGTCAGGAATACTATTGTATTTATAGCTGTTTTAGTGTTTTTAGTCAAGTATAGCGATATTATTCTTGTCTGGGAAGACAAGAGAAGGAGTGTACTTTTTGGCTTCTTCAAATTCCATCATAGCAAATGAGATAATAATCACAATGTCACCTTTCGCAGCTTTACGAGCAGCAGCTCCATTTAGACATATCATGCCACTTCCTCGTTCTCCAGCGATAGCATATGTTTCCAACCTTTCGCCGTTATTGTTATTCACAATAAGCACCTTTTCTCCTTCGATCATATTCGCAGCATCCATTAGATTTTCGTCTATGGTAATACTCCCTACATAGTCAAGCTCAGTTTGAGTGATCTTGGCTCTATGAATTTTTGATTTTAAAACTTCTATATACATACTGATTTTATGCAGCGACAAAGGTACGTCTTATTGAAATAACTTTTGTCATAGGTAAATCGACAAGGCATTCTCGTTAATCCAAAACACACCTCGGGTGTTGGAATGCGTACAAAAGGTATGAAGAAAATAGATAACATAAACACAGGCTCGATGGCAGATATTGCATTTTTACTTTTGGTGTTTTTCCTGGTCACGACTAATATCCAACAAGATTATGGCATTAGTACGACTATGTCTGAGGCTGTAAACACCTTTGACAGTATATCAATTGTCCGAACTAATTTATGGATGAATGCTGAAGGAAATTGTATGATCAATAGTCAAAATGTACGTCCAGATAGTATAGGAATAGTTGTAGCAAGAGAATTTGACCAAAGGGCTTCTGTAAAAAACGTCGTAGTAGTAAAAACAGACCGAGAGGTAGAGTACCAAGATTTTATAACGGCCTTGAATCAGGGCAAAAAAGCATTTTCGATATACTACAATGACTTGGCCGGTCAGAAGTATGACAAAAGTTTCTTAGACTTAAGTGATTCCTTGAAATATATACTCAAGAGCCACCATCCTGTAGCCCTCGTAGAAAATGAAAAAAGCTAGTTTAGAACTAGTTCGAAGAATTGGTTTACGTTTCCTACTTGGTGGATTCTTAGTTTATAGTCTGATTTAGATATATCCAGTTGGTCTGAACACATGAAGTCTTTGAATCCAAGTTTTTCAGCTTCTTTGAGACGTTGGTCTATGCGATTAACACCTCTGATTTCTCCGCTTAATCCAATTTCACCTGCAAAAACCATACGATTGGGTAAAGCTAAATTTTCGTATGATGAGATAATACTGGCAGCTATTCCCAAATCAGTGGCGGGATCGTTTATCTTAAGACCACCTGCAATGTTTACGAATACATCTTGTTGTGAGAGTTTGTATCCGCATCTTTTTTCAAGCACTGCAAGAAGCATGTTTAGTCGTTTTATGTCATAGCCATTAGTGTTTCTTTGAGGATTTCCATATACAGCTGCACTTACTAATGCCTGAGTCTCTATTAATAAACTTCGATTTCCTTCCAAAGATGCAACTACGCCTACGCCAGAGAGATTTTCACTTCGTTGATTGATTAAGATTTCGGATGGGTTATCCACCTCTCTCATCCCTTCAGAAGTCATTTCGTATATCCCAAGTTCCAATGAGCTTCCGAATCTGTTTTTTAAGGTCCTAAGAATTCTATAACTGTTTTGTGTTTCTCCTTCAAACTGCAACACGGTATCTACCATGTGCTCGAGGTGTTTTGGACCTGCTAGTTGACCTTCTTTAGTGATATGTCCTACGAGGATTACCGGAATTTCGTTTTGCTTAGCATGTTGAATGAGAAGTGCACTGCTTTCTCTTATTTGGGAGATAGTTCCAGGAGTTGAATCCAAGTACTTGCTATGCATTGTTTGAATAGAGTCTATTATTACAAAAGAAGGCTTGACTTCCTTCATTCTAGCAATGATATTTTCTACATTGGTCTCATTGAGCAATAAACAGTCTTCGTTTGTGATTCCTATACGATCAGCTCTCATTTTGATCTGATTCAAGCTCTCTTCACCGCTTACATAAAGCACTTTTTTATTCATCCTGAGTGCAGATTGCAACAGAAGAGTTGATTTTCCGATACCTGGTTCACCGCCAAGTAGTATTACAGACCCAGGGACTATTCCACCTCCTAAAACTCTATTGAGTTCGACACCTGGAGCTTTCAATCGTTGAAGTTCTATGGCATCAACACTCTTGACAGGTGTCACTATGCCATCAATTTCCTTTAGGTTCATCATGGAGCCCATAGGCTTTATGACAACTTCTTCTTGAATAGTGTTATACTCTCCACAGGAAAAGCATTTGCCCATCATTTTCGCATAATTGCTTCCACAATTTGAACAGATATATACTTTTTTAGCTTTTGCCATCCTTTACTTTCCCATTGGTAAAGCGAAAATGGTTGTTTTTATAATCTTATAAAAATATTATACAGAACCATCACATTTTTGAGTTTCAAATAACAAAAGAATAAGATAGAAATAATCTAATGAATGGCTTACCATACTTAAAATTTTCTATTTTTGTCCGCAATACAATAAAATAAACACCAAATAGTAAAATGAAAAAAATCACATCAATTCTAATGTTGTTATGTCTAATGACATTTAGTGTACAATCAATTTATGCTCAAGAAGCAGAAGCTGCTGATCCAGTAGAAGAAACTTCTGGCGAAGATGCTTCAGAAGCTGAAGAGGGTGCAGAAGATAGTGCTGAAGAAGCTGCAGCAACAGAAGAAGTAGTTGAGGAAGAGGCTCCAGCTCCAGCACCTGTTGAGGATAGCGGTCTTCAAGTACTTAAGAAGAAGTTCATAGAGGGTGGCCCTGGATTTATGGCATTACCCCTTATCTGTCTTATCTTAGGTCTTGCAATAGCTATTGAGAGAATCATTTCTCTATTCTGGATGAGTATCAATACTGACAAGTTTGTTGCAGAAATAGAAGAAGAAGTTGCTTCTGGAAATATAGAAGGAGCAAAAGAAATCTGCAGAAATACAAGAGGTCCGGTAGCTAGTATATTCTACCAAGGATTAGATAGAGCTGACCAAGGATCTATAGACATAGTAGAAAAGTCTGTAGTTAGTTATGGTTCAGTACAGATGGGTCAACTTGAAAAAGGATTGGTATGGTTATCACTTTTCATAGCTCTAGCACCGATGCTAGGATTTATGGGTACAGTAATCGGTATGATTGGAGCATTTGATGCGATTGAAGCAGCAGGAGATATTTCTCCATCAGTTGTGGCAGGTGGTATCAAGGTTGCACTTTTGACTACTGTAGCTGGTCTTATCGTAGCGATTATTCTTCAAATTTTTTACAATTTCATCACGTCAAAGATTGACAGTATTGTAAACAATATGGAGGACGCTTCTATCTCTTTAGTTGACATCTTAGTAAAGAATAAAGTAGTTAAAGGATAATATGGGAAAGAACATTAAAATGGCCTACTATGGATTAGTGATCGTACTCGTGCTTTGGTACGTAGTATGGATTGCTAGTGATCCAATAGGGGCTAGTGGATTAGGATTATGGATATCATATATCCTAGGTGGAGTTGCTATAGCAGGAACATTGATTTCTTCGGTACTTTATATCAAGGATAATCCAAAGAATTCTAAGAAAATGCTAATAATGGTAGGAGCTTTGCTACTTATCTGTGGCATCTCATATGCTATCTCTGGTGGAGAGCTTAACGATTCTTATGCCAAGCATGGTGTAGAAACCGTATCTCAATCTAAAAGAATAGATATGGGAATGTACTTAACAGTATTCTTAGGATTTGGAGCTATCATATTAGCAGTAGCTACAGAAGCTATATCATTATTTAAAAATTAGAATAAATGGCAACTAGAAAAAGAGATATACCTGAAATAAACGCTGGTTCGATGGCTGATATAGCTTTCTTACTATTGGTTTTCTTCTTGGTGACTACCACTATGGATATCCCTACTGGATTACAGGTTGCCTTACCGCCGATTACTGAAGAGCCACCGGAAAACACAAAACAAATGAAACGTGAAGTTTTAGAAGTTTTGGTGAATGCATCAGATATGTTGCTTGTAGAAGGTGCACCAATGTCTATAGATAAGTTGAGACAAAAAACCGTAGATCACCTTACCAATGAAGGTAAAGATCCTACGCTATCGACTACGTCTACCAAGGCAATTGTGTCATTGAAAAATGATAGAGGTACTTCGTATGACATGTATGTACAAGTTTACAATGAGTTGACCGCAGCATATAATGAAGTAAGAGATGCTTATTCGGAAAGAGAGTATGGTAAGCCGTATTCTAAGCTTGATCCTTTGAGAGATTCTGACAAGGTGAAAATCAAAGCGGTTAAGAAGAAATATCCGAAGAAATTATCAGAGGCAGAACCAGTAAATATAGGAGGATAAGAAATGGCTAAATTTAAAAAAGACGGCGGAAGAGGTTTGCCAGCAATCAATACATCGGCATTGCCAGATATTGTATTTATGCTGTTATTCTTCTTCATGGTAGCTACTAAGATGAGAGATAAAGAAATGAAGGTAAGAACTCAACTTCCACAGGCTACAGAAGTAGAAAAGTTGGAAAAGAAGTCTAGGCTTCACTATATTTTCGTCGGACCTCCATTGAACGCTGAGTTCGGTACAACGCCTCGTATCCAATTGGACGGTGCTTTTGCTACTGTAGATGATATCCAAGAGTATATCACTATCAAGAATAGCGAGAAAGATGAAAAGGAAGTTCCTTTTATGACTACTTCACTAAAGGCTGACAAGTCAGTGAAGATGGGTGTCGTTACCGACATCAAACAAGAGCTAAGAGAAGTAAATGCTCTGAAGCTTAGTTATACTGCTTCGAAAGAAGTTAGAAAGTAAAAACGATTTATTTTATTATAGACAAAAGAGAGCAATTGCTCTCTTTTGTTGTTTATACGTATAGAAGAGTAGTACTTTGCACCTTCCAAAATGGCCAGCACATTAGCCTATATAAAATCTCCCATAGAACAAGAGCTTAAAATCTTTGAAGAAAGATTTAAGGAAAGTGTAAAGAGCAAAGTGCCGTTGCTTGATACGATTATGAATTACATCGTAAAACGAAAGGGTAAGCAAATGAGACCACTTCTTGTTCTGCACTGTGCCAAATTGTTTGGAGATGTAAATGAGGCTACATATCGTGGTGCGGCGTTAGTAGAGCTTCTACATACAGCCACTTTGGTGCACGATGATGTAGTAGACGAAGCATATACTCGAAGAGGTTTCTTCTCTATCAATGCATTATGGAAGAACAAAGTAGCAGTACTTGTCGGGGACTATCTGCTTTCCAAAGGCTTGCTGCTTTCATTGAAGAATAAGGACTTCAAATCTCTTGAGATCTTATCTACTGCAGTAGAGCAAATGAGTGAAGGAGAGTTGCTTCAGATGGAAAAAGCTCGTAAGCTGGATATTACTGAAGAAGTATACTTTGATATAATCACAAAGAAGACTGCATCATTGCTTGCTAGCTGCTGCGGAATAGGAGCCAATAGCACTCAACAGGATGGAGAAACTCTTAGCAGTATCATTGAAATGGGAGAAGCTGTAGGAATAGCTTTTCAGATTAAAGATGACTTATTTGACTATGGTGATAATAAGGTTGGGAAGCCGACTGGAATAGACATCGTAGAGAAGAAAATGACACTCCCACTTATTTATGCAATTAACAATTGCGATAAAAGTGAACGTCGATCAATTCTTAGAATAATAAAGAAAGACAAGAAATCAAAAAAACAGATTCAGGAAGTGATTTCGTTTGTGAAAGAAAAGGGAGGATTAGAATATGCTCATAGTAGAATGATGGAGTATAAAGCTCGTGCAGAGGCATTGCTGAAAACCATCCCAACCGAATCATCAACAGACTATCTGCAAACATTGATCGATTACGTAATCGAACGTAAAAAATAAGCCCCGATCCAATTCTGAATCGAGGCTCTCGCAAGTTTTATATCTATGGTTATTGAACTAAACCAATCACTTCTGGCCCCTGTTCGAATACTATATCCACAGGGATATTAGCTGCACTTAGTCGATCTAAATCACCTTGCAGAGCAGAACCTACTTTTCCATCTTTTTCCATTAGAGCGATAACTCCATCCTTATCACCATCTCCTTGTAGTTTCAAGATGATGGAAGATAGACCAGCTATGGCAGTTTTCATATTTTCGAAGTTGACAGAGTATGTACCGTCTTCATCTCTAGTGAAAGCCTCTTGTTGCTGGAAGTAATTAAATCGAAGCATATTTGCTTGTCCATGGGCACTGCTAGCACCAAAACGTACAGATCTAAATATGCCAGCTAAGAACGTCACATAATAATCCATTAATTCGCCTTCTTCGAGCACTCCTTGCTCTTTTAGTTGCGAAACCATATAAAGACCTAGTATGTCTGCTTTTCCTTCTTCTAACGCACTGAATTTCTCTCCCAGAGCCTCGCGAACCATTCCTTTGTCGTTTATGGTCTGTTTGATGCCTAGACCATGTGCAACCTCATGAAACATTGTATTGCTAAAGAATGCGTTGAATGTAATGTGTTTTCTCTGATCTTCTGAAATCAAAACATCAGATATAGGAAGCAATATATGATCGAATTTAGCCTTCATTGCATTTTTAAGTTGGCTTCTACGAGTTCCATGTTCTACCTGTATTTGCTCATCATTGGGAAGGTTAACTGCAATAGTTTTACTTCCAGCATTACAGTCTCCAGCATAGAAGATCACATCATATGCATTTAATTGAGCGGCGTCACTATTGGGTTTTTCTTGTTTGTAAGCATCTTCTACAGGAAGATTAGCTTGCAATTCAGGAAGGTAGCTGATGTACTTTTCGAGTTTTTTACTCCAAGACTTGTCCTTGACTAAGATGTAAGCTTCATAAGCAGTTCGATAGTTATACAACTGGTCCTCATAATGCTCTGTTGGACCAATGATAATATCGATGGTGTTGTTTCTCATATTAATCCAAGCGATATCACTCTCGTTGTACTCATTGCTCAGCAATGCTTTAGCTCTAAGCTCTAAGTAGTTTTTTAGTTCTGGGTCTTCACATATATCAGAGGCTTGCATTAGATGTCCAGATGCTTCCTCTAGTTCTTCTCTAAAGAATTCATTGTAAGGAATAGTATATAGTTTTCCAACTTCATCTCTACGCACCATACTGTACTGTCCTTTTTCATCTTGAAGTCCTAACTCTTCAAACTCTGCTTTGGTCATGTCAGCTGGATATATATTTGAACCGGCAGGTTTTGCTTCTACGTTATCAAGGAAAGGAGCATTATCATTTAGTCTGTCCCATGGCCCGTAATTTATCTCTGCAAATTCTCTTAGTTCTGGAGTAGCTATAGATGATAGTAGCAAGTCTTTATCTCCATATGCCTGTTGCCAAAATAAGTCATTCATGATATCTGCAGCTTTAAATAAGTGAGGTAACATCTGAAGTTCAGAAGCAGTCAATTGAGACATGTCAGTTGTTAGTTTTACTGGGATATATGTGCTCAGGTCACTTGTATAATCCGTAGTGGTATCTTCAGTTGGTCCACTCGAGCAAGCCGCACTGAAAATGGCTATGATTCCTATAAGGTATAAGGTCTTTTTCATGATAATGCGATTATACTACATTTTTAATATATCGAAATTCTCAGGGCTCTGAGATATGATATAAATTTGCAGACTATATAGAAAAACTATGTTTGGTTTAGGTAAGATTAAAGAGACAAGAGAAAAGGCAGAGCAGTTGAAAATGAAATTAGCTGCAATGGATTTTAAAGGCACGTCCTATAATGATAAGGTAAGCATCATTTGCACAGGGGATAAGCGGTTCCATTCTTTGCAAATCGATGATAGCATTTTTAAAATAAGATCAAGAGAAGAAGTGCAAACAATGATAGAGGAAGCAATAGATAGAGCTCAAATGAAAGCAGATGCTGTCATCAAAGAAGAAATGTCTGCCATTATGCCGAATATACCGGGATTGGGTCTATAGTTTTAACTGTAAGCCCAAGCTAACCACATGAGGGGCACCTAATGCTAATTCGAAATTTGCTCCAAATGAATCTGTGAAATAGTAGTTTCCTCCAATGGGTACTACTGCCAAAGTAGGTCGACCTCCACTAAACTCCTCAAGTACGTCAAAAAATGGATCTTGTGTGTTTATCTCATTGGACCAAAAGACGAATCCTCCACGTAGTCCGGAGTATAAATCTAGTTGTTCATTTTGATTTGGCCAATGATATTTAGACGAAAGACCAATGTATATCCTATTTAGTTGGAAATCAAAAGACTCTATTCTTAGACTGTCGTCCAAACCCCGAAATGTACGACCACGAATATTACCCTTAAACTGCTGTGATGATACTAAGAGACCTAGACTGAACTGATCGCTCACTCCGTAGTCAAAAGAAAAAGCAATTGCGGGTAGATTAGAAAATTCATATTGACCATTGCTAGAATCAGATAACAGTGACCCGACTCCTTTGAATGTCACTCCCGTCAGACTGAAACCTGTATGGACTCCGATCACTTTTTCACCACTAGAAGTTTGCGAATAAGAAGATAGGTAAAGGCTCAAAGCAGCTAACAGTAAAACGTATTTCTTCATGATATTTATAGGCTAAGTTCTTCTTCTGTATCCCAAAAGTGTTGCTTAAAATTTACAATCTGTTCATTTTTTACTAACACTCCTTCACTTTCTAAACGCGTTTGCATCTCATTTTCGTCTGCAAAATGTCCTTTTCCTGTCAAGAGTCCCTTTCTATTTACAACTCTATGTGCAGGAACAGGAGGAATCTGAGCAGCGGCATTGTTCATGGCCCATCCAACCATACGTGCGGATTTAGCTGAGCCTAGATATTTAGCTATACTTCCATAAGTAGTCACCCGACCTTTGGGGATGAGTCGTGTTACTTCATAGACAGACTCAAAGAATGATTCAGTTTTAGGCATTGTTTTTGTTCTTTGGTATAATATGAAGAGGCAACTTTATCTGATAAGGAAGCATCTCACTAGTATTATATTTGCACGAATTTAAATTGAAAAAATTACGAATGATTAAACACTTCGCATTGTTGATTGGCGTCCTATGCTATATGAGCTCATTTGCTCAATACGATATTACGGTTAAACTAGATGGCTTGTCATGCGATGACGAGTTACTCTTGGCAAACCACTTTGGTAATAAACAGTACTTAAAAGATACATCTGAATGTATAGATGGACTTTTTCATTTTAAAGGAAAAGAAAAGCTAAAATCAGGAGTATACTTGATCGTATTGCCTTCTAAAAATTACATAGAAGTGCTCGTCTCTGCGGACGAGGATCAGACCAAATACTATTTTGAAACTGATACTACGCTCAAGCCAGACGTGACTCTCACCAGGGGGTCCATAGACAATAAAATGTTTCTGGAGTTCAATAAGTATGCAGTAGTACAAAGTAAAAAAGGTTCTGCATTGCGTAAGGAATATGAAGCAGAAGAGAATGAAAAAAAGAAAGAAAAACTGAAAGAAGAACTTCGTGCACTTAGCAAAGAAGTAGCAGCCAAAAGAAGCCAGATAGCTACTGAAAATGCTGATCGTTTTGTTGGAAGACTTTATAGTGCTATGGAGGAAATAACTGCTCCTGATGCACCTGAAGGCATGTCGGAAGATGATGTGAGGACATTTGAATACTTATGGTTGAGAGATCACTATTGGGACAAGGTAGATATGTCTGAAAATGGACTAGTTCTTTCTCCAGTGTTTCATAATAAAATAAAGGCCTATTTTGACAACTATATGCCTCCGATAGCAGACACAGCTATTATGATGGCAGACACTCTAATCAACAGAATAGAACGAGGGGGAAGTTCTGAGCAGTATAAATATGCGATCCACTTTTTGTTAGGTCATTTTGAAAAGGCAAAATATATGTGCTTTGACAAAGCTGTATGGCATATGGCTAAGAATTACTATTGTGCAGGTAAGGCGTTTTGGTCAGATTCAGCCTACACTGCCAAGATGTGTGAAGAAAGTGCCAAAATGGAATTGACACTATGTGATCAAGTAGCTCCAGATATGAGTATGCCTGATACATCCTTTACTCGTAGAATAGTAATGTCACAAATAGATAAGCCAGTGACCGTACTGGTGTTTTGGGACATCAATTGTGGACATTGTAAAAAAGAGATGCCTATCATAAGTCAGATTTATGATAGTATGACCAATAAGAATTTTGAGATTTATGCCGTATATACTCAAGGAGATTGGGAAGGATGGAAAAAACGATTGGCTAAGGACAAGTTTAACTTCATCAATGTCGCTAATGCTTTTGGAGAAGATAAGTTTAGAAAGAAGTATAATATCAGAACTACACCACAGATTTATGTATTGGACAAAGACAAAAACATCCGATTCAAAAAGATCGGAGCGAAGGATATCCCTAACATTGTTCAACACCTCTTGGAAGAGCAGGGCGTAGTTCCGAAGAAAGAAAAAGAAGAGAAGAAGTAATACTTAGTTTTTGATTTCTCTATAGATCTTGCCTAAAAGTACGGATACTCCAAGGTTGTAATAAGGAGACGACAGTGTAGCTGCTTCTTTCTTTCCGATGTTTAGTCGATATCCTAGACCACCTTTTATTCCAACCCACGGCAGGACTTCGAAGTAAGCATTGGTTCCGAAGTCTAGGGGAAGCGTTATGAAGCTTTCTTTGAGCACCTCTGTCTCTTTATCATATAAGAAATATTTGTGATTGATATTTCCGATTCCTATTTGGATAGGTAGACTCAGACTCAGTCTTTTCTCTCTAAAGTACTCATACTCCATTCCAACACTAAAATTACTGGTACTGGTAGTTCGGTATATTGAATCTAGACCAAAGTGAGTAGATCTTAAGAAGGTTTCATTGGCCTTCCCGAAACCATATATTCCTGCAAAAAGTTTTACTTTTTCATCAAATTGAACTCCGCCTATAATTCCGTACATGGTGAGTTTGTTGGAGAGGAGGAATGTCTTTCTATTGTTGAGAGTTACAAATGGCTCGGGTTTTGCTTTAAGATGAAATAGGATTGAATCTTTGAAGCTTGTTTGACCGTAACTTAGTGTTCCGATTAGCAGAAAAATTACAACTAGTAGACGTGAGCCCATATAAGCCTTCAAATTAAGTTAAATTCCTACATTACTTTTGCTCAGGAAATAAGAGTTGTTAGTGATGAATGGACAGAATTATAAACGAACTAATTTAAAATTAATGAAAAAGCTATTTCTTAGTATTTGCATGCTTATATCGGTAGGTGTCCACGCACAGTATGACATCAAAGTAGACATCGGAGGTTTGGATTGCAAAGACAAGCTTCGCTTAGCTTTTCATTCAGGAAGCACTCAACTACTACAAGACTCATCCGTATGTGAGAATGGAGTATTTCATTTCAGAGGGTCTAAAACTCTCCCAACGGGGAACTATTTAGTTATACTACCAAACAACAATTTCTTTGACATCCTGGTTTCTGACAACGAAGATCAGACGAAGTACTTTTTT
>JBMYYN010000032.1:0-13415 GCA_049609445.1 Bacteroidia bacterium
AGTTTCTGTAATGAAAAAAAAATCCGCTTTCGCGGATTTTTTCGTTTATTAATTTATCAAAAAAGAACTAAATATCTCTAGTCTACATTATCGTGTAAAAACGAATTATTTGTACGTAATTCTGGTTTTTGATTAGGTTCTTCGATGAGGCTCGTACGAGACAATTCTGTCTCACTACTGTGCGTCACATCTTCCAAGAAAACCCCTTTTCGCTTGTATGCAGGCACATTTTCTAGCTCTTCTACTCCGTTCTCTTTGTTCGCTCTCTCGTTGAGTTCACGCAGATACTTAGCTCGTTGCTTCATCTCCTCTATCTTTCTATTTGCCGCTTTGGTCTCGTCTTCTTCAAAACCCTCAAGCGTATCGAAAATAGTAGTCTGCTTCTGAGCATCTCTTTGCTCTATTGTCATCTCGTCATTTACATTGACATCGCCAAGATTAAACTCTATTTCGTCAGACACTACTTCAGATTTGTATCTGTTTTCTGCTCGATTAAATCCAGTAGCAATAACTGTTACGGAAATACCTCTACCCAAACTTGCATCGTAGCAAAGTCCACATTTCAGTGTAGCATCACTTCCAGCCTCGTTTTGCAGATATTCATTGATCATAGCATATTCATCCATCGTAGCTTCTTCATCTCCGTAAGAGATATTCACAAGAAGATTTCCAGCACCTTGAATCTTGTTGTCATCAAGCAAAGGAGAATTAAGTGCTTGACTTACGGCTCTCATGGCTCTGTCGTCACCTTCACTTAATCCCATTCCCATAATAGAAACACCGCTATCACGCATAGCAGTTTTAACGTCTTCGAAATCCACATTGATGCTTCCCGCAATGGTGATAATCTCAGCGATACCCTTAGCAGCTGTCGCTAATACATTGTCCGCATATCCAAACGCCTTACTGATCGGTAAGTTACCATAGATTTCTTTGATTCTATCGTTTGAAATTACCAATAGAGAATCTACACTTTCTCTAATTTCTTCTATACCATGAAATGCAGCATCACATCTTCTATTTCCTTCAAATGTAAAAGGTGTCGTCACGATACCAACCGTAAGGATCCCCATATCTTTTGCCGCTTTGGCTATAACAGGTGCTGCACCTGTCCCAGTACCTCCACCCATTCCGGCTGTCACAAACACCATTTGAGTATTTACTCCAAATGATTCTATGATATCTTTTATATTCTCTTCGGCTGCTTTTCGTCCTACTTCAGGATTTGAGCCAGCTCCTCTTCCTTCCGTTAGCTCATCTCCTATTTGAATCTTATTTGGGATAGGACTATTGTCCAATGCCTGAGCATCTGTATTACATATAAAAAAATCTACTCCTGAGATTCCCTCACGATACATATGATTGACCGCGTTTCCGCCTCCGCCTCCTACACCTACTACTTTGATGATAGATGATCTGTCTTTTGGTAATTCTACTGTGAAACTCATAGTTTTTCTTATTTATAATCTGATACTTCTACTTCATCCTTCAACCAATCTTTGATTCTGTCGAATAATGCAGCTTTCTTCTTTTTGTCTTTGAATTGCTCACCGCTTACATTGATAACACCACCGGTTGTACGTTCGTCAGCAAGACCTCTAAGCACAAGACCTACACTGGTTGCGTAGATTGGGCTTTTCACCTCGTCTACCATTCCTTTGGCAAGGTGCTCATTTGGATACCCAATACGAGCATCTAATCCTGTTACGAACTCCGCTAGTTGTGCTACATGTCTTAATTGCGAACCTCCTCCTGTAAGCACAATACCGCCAGCTAGTTTCTTCTCCATATTGCTTGCTTTTACTTCATAGTACACAAGCTCCATTATCTCCTCTATTCTTGCCTGGATGATTTTCGAAAGATTTTTAACCGATATCTCTCTTGCTTCTCTTCCTCTGATTCCTGGAATAGTAACTATTTCATTTGCATCTTGCTCATTGGACAATGCACAACCAAATTTGGTCTTAAGCAATTCTGCGTGAGCTTTCATCACATTACATCCTTCTTTGATATCTTCAGTAATGATATTACCACCATATGGAATAATCGCGGTATGTCTGATAATGCTATCATGGAATATGGCAACATCCGTAGTACCACCACCTATATCTACAAGCACTACACCTGCTTCCAATTCCTCTTTGCTCAGCACTCCTTCAGCTGAAGCCAATGGCTCAAGAGCTAGTTCAGAAACCTTAAGTCCTGACTTCTCTACGCATTTATAAATATTTTTTGCTGCGGAAATCTGACCTGTAATGATATGAAAGTTCCCTTCCAACTTCACCCCAGCCATTCCTACAGGATCTACTACTCCTGGCTCATCGTCCACTGTATAATCCTGAGGAAGCACATGAATGATTCTATCACCTGGCTTCACAGCAAGCTTAAACATATCATTCTCCAATTTTGTCAAATCATCATTGCTAATCTCATCCTCACCATCATTTCGGATAATCATACCTCGATGTTGCAAGCTATTGATATGAGCTCCTGCAATTCCTACTTGAACTCTTTGTATGTCCACATTGGATTTTTCCGAAGCTTCTTTTATCGCCTCTTGAATAGCAGCTACTGTCTTGTCTATGTTTGAAACTACTCCTCTAGTAACCCCACCATGTGATGCTACTTTTCCCATTCCTAGAATATCTACCTTACCAAACTCATTAGCTCTACCTACGATAGCACATACTTTGGTGGTTCCTATATCCAACCCTACGATTATTTTTTCTTGTGATTCAGCCATATTCTATTTAGTTACAAACGATTTGATCTTTAAATTTTAAGTTAATAGTTCTGTACTTATCCCACCCTATGTGGTTCAGCCCATGAACATAAAAGTCCTTGAGCTTTTTGAACTTTGCTTCCAAGTCAAGTGTATCGCCGATTATTACTCGTTGATTCTTGATTTTTGGGATAATTACCAAGTCGCTATTGTTGTTTACAAATATCTGCTCTGTTAGGGCCTCCATAAACTCGTTTTCATACACATAGGTGGATAGTGTGTACACTTTCTTAATCATACTTGTCGATAATCGATCATTACAGATAGGAACCCTCGCTACATCTGTTCCAGCTACAGGAATTTTAAAATTATCTAAAGACAGGTAGTACGACTCTCCATTTGAATTTATAATACGGACCACAGGCAATCTTTGCTCTATAGCAATATGCAAAGTTCCTCTAAGATCGAAGCTTACTTCTGCATTCTTTACGGCAGGTATATTCTCAAGGCGTTTTTCTATATCCGACAAAGAAAGTTTCTCTGGTGGCACACCCGACAAACCTCCATCATACCACTCATCCAATTTATCTTTGACACGAGATGATGTGATTATTTGCTTCTCAATGGGTGCCTCGATCTCCACTACTATCTCCTCGCAAATCTGCTTATTTTGGTTTCGTTTGAGAAACACAAAAAGCACTACCATACCTATGATAGCTACTAAATACAAAGACTTTCTGAGATATGGGTTCATACTATTCTTCATACAACTCTTTTATCGGATTCACTAGTCGGTCTATATCTCCAGCACCCAAAGTCAATAATACTTCTACATTTTTTTCACTCAGGACAGATACCACTACTTCCTTCCTAACATGAATCGCATTATCCAATGTAATCTTTGCTAAAAGAGCCTCTGAAGTCACACCTTCGATAGGCAACTCCCTAGCAGGATAAATAGGCACTAATATCAAATCATCGACCGCATCTAACTCTCGAGCAAAATCATCCATAAAATCTTGAGTCCTTGAGAATAAATGGGGTTGAAAAACAGCAGTTATTCTCTTAGTAGGGTACAAATCTTTTACTGATGAAATGATAGCTTTAAGCTCACTAGGATGATGAGCATAGTCATCTATGTACTTTATGTTTTCCCGATCCACTACATATTCAAATCGTCTCTTGATTCCTTTAAAACTAGCTAATCCTTCTCGAATGGAATTCTCTGACACTCCAGCTTCGAGTGTCATCAAAGTAGCTCCGACGGCATTTTCCAAATTGTGCAATCCAGGAATATTTAGATACAATTCTTTAAGCATCTCTTCTCCATTCCTTTTACAAATTGTAAAGCGAGTCCCTCTTCCATCTTTGCTCAAAATCTTAGCATAAAAATCTGCGAGTGTATCAGATGCAGAATATGAAACACCCTCGATGTTTCTTGCAAACCCTTTTGCATAAAACACATGAGACTTAAGCTCTACAAGATCCGAAAACTCAATATAAGACTTCTCTAAATCTTCTTTTTTGCCATAAATATCCAAATGATCTGCGTCTGTGCTCGTCACAATGGTAAAATTCGGACTCAGGTGTAAGAAAGACCTATCAAACTCATCCGCTTCAGTGACACTAAAATGCTCACCATCACCGTCTTGATAAAAATAGTTGCTACCAAGATTAGTACTAATCCCGCCTAAGAATGCAGAAAACTTCTTTTCTGAATATTGCAATATGGTTGCTACGATGCTACTTGTAGTTGTCTTTCCATGAGTCCCTGCAACGCTTAAGTTTAGAGTTTGCTTGGTCACTATCCCTAAGACCTCGGCACGTTTAGCCATCGTATACTCTTCATCCCTAAAGTAGTTGAGAAGCACACTATCAGATGGCATGGCAGGCGTATACACTATCATAGCACCCAATTTGTACTCTAAATAAACAGAGTCAACACACTGAACCTCATCTTTGAAATTCACAGAAATTCCCTCTTCTTGCAGCTTTTCTGTCAGTGGGCTTGGAGTTTTATCATAACCAGCAACCGTATATCCCTGTGCATGAAAATAGCGAGCTAAGGCACTCATGCCTATGCCGCCTATTCCCAAAAAATATATGTTTTTCTTATGTACCAAGATCTGCAATTATTTCATCTACAATACTTTCTGCTGCTTTTGGAAGACCTAGTTCTGCTATCGCGTTTTGCAAAGCATTTATTTTGGAATCGTCTTTTATCAAATCAATCAACTGCTTTCCTAACCTCTCTTTAGAATCTACATCCTTGCACATTAGAGCTGCATTCTTGTCAACTAAACTCATAGCATTTTTAGTCTGATGATCTTCAGCTACGAAAGGTGAAGGAACGAAAATCGTCGCCTTGCCAAGTGCGGACAATTCTGAAACTGACATCGCACCTGCTCTACTGACCACCACATCTGCCGCTTTATATGCTAGATCCATACGCTTTATAAAAGCAGTTCGTGTTCCCCAAGGGAACTTTCCAAACTCTCCAGTGTAGTTCTTCCCTGTCTGCCAAAGCACTTGAACACCTTCAGTTTCTATGGACTCTATATTGGCCTCAATTGCTTCATTGACGGTACGTGCACCAAGACTTCCTCCTACTACTAACACTGTCTTTTTATTCTTAGAAAGCGAGAAATAATCCAGTGCCGATTCTCTAGACTCTTTACTCGCTAAGATATCTTGACGTATAGGATTACCCGTAAGGACTATTTTCTCTTTTGGAAAAAACCTTTCCATACCTTCGTAGGCTACGCAAATTTTACGTGCTCTATCTTTCAATAATTTGTTTGTAATACCCGGAAACGAATTTTGCTCTTGGAGATATACTGGCACATTTGACCGACTTGCCATATAGTTCAGCGGTCCACTAGCGTAACCTCCTACCCCAACCGTAAAATCCGGCTTAAATTTCTTAATTATCTTTTTGGAATTCCGAAGACTAGAAACCAACTTAAACGGAAGGCTTAAATTTTTAACTGTTAGTCTTCTCTGAAGACCTGCTATCCACAATCCATGAATCTTGTAACCGGCAGCTGGAACTTTTTCCATTTCCATTTTACCTTGAGCTCCTACAAACTCAATCTCACTACCTGGGTATTTTGCCATTATCTCATTGGCAATAGCGATAGCCGGAAATATATGACCTCCAGTCCCTCCGCCTGATATGAGCACTTTATACTTCTTTGACATCTTCTCTCTCTTGATATATAGTCCTACTAGCACTTAGGATTATCCCAAACGCGATACTTGTAAATAATATAGACGTACCTCCTCGGCTTACTATCGGCAACGCCAATCCGGTTACCGGGAGAATATTTACAGCAACCCCCATATTTATCAAAGCCTGCACCACTAAGCTAAATGCTAATCCTATGGACATTAAGGCGGCTAAAGAATTTTCTGTTTTTAACACAATCCTAAAGGATCGATAGAGCAGAAGTAAATAAAGCACCACCAGAAAAAGTCCACCGAGTATAGAACCATATTCTTCTATAACAATCGCATATATAAAATCTGCAAAAGGAGAAGGCAATACATTCTTTTGTCTGCTTCTTCCTGGACCCTGCCCAAAAAAACCTCCTCGAGCAACAGCTATTTTAGCTTGCCTACTTTGATACGTACCTCCGTCATCGCTTCCATCGCTGAATGCCTCTATCCTACTTTTCATAGTAGCAATTCTTCCAAATTGCACATCTGAGTTCATCACATAAGCAAAAAGTCCTCCGAGTACAAAGACTCCTATACCCACCAGAAGTCCTATCTGTTTTAGTGGAATCCTACCTAAAAACAGAACCAGCATACTCGTAACAAAGAGAACTGCTGAAGTCGAAAAATCTTCAGGAAAAATCAATAAACATATAAATAGTATTATTCCCAAAATAGGCAGGAGCGTTTTCTTAAAATCATGTACTTCTCCCTGCCGTTTAGCCATAAATCTAGCAACAAATGCAATCAAAGCCAATTTGGCAAAATCAGAACTTTGTACGGTCAGACCAATACCGGGAAGTGCAATCCACCGCCGAGCATCATTAATCTCTACACCAAATGCTAGAGTATAAATCAACAGTGGCACGGTGACAAAAATCATCAACTGTGCTATCCTCGAAAAATATTGAATATTTATCAGATGTGTCAACCACATTGCGAACAAACCAAAAATCAGCAAGGCAGTATGTTTCACCAAAAAATATTCGGGACTCGTCCCCTTACTATAGGCCAATGACCCCATAGAAGAATAAACAGCCAAAACCCCAAACACCGAAAGTGCCAGGACTACGAACCATATATACGGATCCCCTTTAAAATATTTTCCAAAGAATTCTCTCACAGACTTCTTACTGCTCTTTTGAATTGATTTCCTCTGTCTTGATAGTTGTCAAAAAGGTCAAAACTTGCACACGCCGGAGATAACAATACTGTTTCACCTTTTTCACCTAAGCCATAAGCTATATCTACAGCCTCTTGAGCAGAAGATGCATTGATCATCATGTCCACGTCCTTGCGGAATGCTTGGTGAAGTTTGATATTATTCTTTCCAAGACAAACGATGATTCTAACTTTTGATTTCACTAATGGACTTAGAGCCTCATACTCATTGCCTTTATCCACTCCACCTGCAATCCAGATCACTGGTGCTTGTGCACTTTCTAGTGCATACCATGCTGCATTTACATTAGTCGCTTTACTATCGTTTACAAAGCTGATACCTTTTACTTTACCGACGTACTCTAATCTATGCTCCACATTTTTAAAATCAGAAAGACTTTCTCTGATGGTCTCCTTTCTGATTAGTAAAGAATTGGCAATGATAGAAGCTGCCATTGAGTTGTAAGTGTTGTGCTTTCCAGCAATTGTTAGTTGATCTACAGACATAGTGAATTTTACTTTTGGTTTGTTAAGTTTTATGTTTATTTGATTTTCATCTACCCAAGCTCCCTCACCCAAGTCTTTACTCTCTTGAGTAAAAGGAATGAGCTGAGCTGTTGTAGTGTGATTTTCTCATTGTTTTATAACTGTCTCATCATCAGCACAGTAAATGAACTTTTGATTTTCAGTTTGATTTTGATTGATCTTAAATTTAGACTCTATATACCCTTGGATAGAGTCGTATCTATCAAGGTGGTCAGGAGTTATATTGAGCAATACTGCGTAGTCCAGAGCTACGGTATTCATACCATCTAATTGGAAACTACTTAGTTCTAACACGTAGAATTTATGATCAGACAGAGCTACTTGTTTTGCGAAACTGTACCCAATGTTTCCTGCTAGCCCAACATCTAATCCAGCTTTTTGCAGAATGTGATGTGTGAGTAATGTAGTAGTAGTCTTACCATTGGTACCTGTGATACCGATGAGTGTGGCTTCCGTGTATGGTGCAGCAAGCTCCACCTCTCCTATTACTGGAATACTTAGCTCAACCGCTTTTTTCACGATTGGCACATTGTCCGCAATTCCCGGACTTTTTATGATTTTGTACGAAGTCAAAATTTTTGATTCGTCGTGACCACCTTCCTCAAAAGCAATCCCATAAGAATCTAACTCCTCCTTATAAGCAGGCTTGATAGTTCCAAAATCTGAAACCCAAACTTCAAAACCCTTAGCTTGTGCCAAAATAGCACAACCTACACCGCTCTCACCAGCACCTAATATGGAAATTAGCTGGCTCAATTATCTTAGCTTGAAAGTGATAATGGTGAAGATGGCTAGCATGATGCCAACGATCCAAAATCTTGTAACGATTTTAGGTTCAGCATAACCTAGTTTTTGATAATGATGATGAAGCGGAGACATCTTAAATATCCTTCTACCTTCACCATATTTCTTTTTAGTGTACTTGAAGTAGCTTACTTGTAGCATTACGCTAAGGTTTTCTACCAAGAAGATTCCACACAGAATTGGAAGCACTAGCTCTTTTCTTATCATCAGAGCCAGGACAGCTATCACGCCGCCAAGGGCCAAGCTACCTGTATCTCCCATAAAGACTTGTGCAGGAAAACTATTGTACCATAAGAATCCAATACATGCACCCGCCAATGCAGCTGCATAAATCACAAGTTCACCTTGATTTGGAATAAACATTATATTCAGGTAATCTGAAAAAATCAGGTTACCACTTATGAAAGCTAAAACTGCAAGTGTGACACTTATAATAGCCGAACTACCAGCTGCTAGTCCATCTATCCCATCTGTCAGATTAGCACCATTGGACACAGCAGTAATCACCACCACCACTACTATCATGAATACAATCCAGGACCACTTAGTAGCTCCTTCATCATCCATCCAAAACAGTAATTTAGAATAATCAATTTCGTGCGTTTTGATAAATGGAAGTGTAGTTGAAGTACTCTTTACATCTTTGAAATACATCAACTGACCATTGATCTCTTTTACCTCTACGCCTTCTGGAGCTTGCTCAATAGTCGCTATCTTATATTGCTCACGAACCACAACATTCTCATTGAAATGAAGAACAAGAGCTACAATGATTCCAAGCCCAACTTGCCCTATAATTTTAAATCTACCCGCGAGTCCTGCCTTGGACTTTTTATAGATTTTGATATAATCATCTAAGAAGCCGATTGCTCCTAACCAAACTGTGCTAAACACCATCAGCTGGATGTATATATTATCGAGCTTGGCAAAAAGAAGCGTTGGAATCAGAATGGCTGCTATTATGATGAGTCCTCCCATGGTTGGAGTACCTTTTTTAGCCTCCTCACCCTTCAGACCTAGAGTACGAATAGTCTCAGCAGCCTGCATATTGCGTAGCATATCTATAAGTCGTTTTCCGAACACCATAGATATGATAAGAGACACAATCACAGCCATGGAAGCACGGAAGGAAATATATCTAAACACCCCTGCCCCAGGCAAATTGTACGTATCTTGTAGGTAGTCAAATAAGTGATATAACATTACTCTTTAATTAGTTTAAGGTTCTTGATTAGTATTTCTTTATCATCAAATGGATGTCTTACTCCATCTATTTCTTGGTATGTCTCATGACCTTTACCAGCCACTAGAATCACATCCCCTGGATTGCTCAGATTTATTGCAGTTTTTATCGCTTCTTCTCTATTGGTAATCTGAAGCACCTTCTTGAAATTTTGTGGCTCAACACCTACCATCATCTCATTTATAATAGCTCCTGCATCTTCAGATCTCGGATTGTCTGAAGTCAGAACTACCTTTGAAGAAGCTTCGCACGCGATGCGTGCCATCACTGGTCGTTTTTCTCTATCTCGATCTCCTCCACAGCCTACTACCGTGATAAGCTGCTCATTTTTTGTGCGAATAGCATTGATCGTATCTACTACATTCTGAAGTGCATCTGGCGTATGTGCATAGTCAACTATAGCAGTGATTCCTGCCACTTTTATATTTTGAAAACGCCCATTAACACTATCGATAGCACTAAGTGCAGTCACTATATCAAGATGCTCCTTACCCATCAAGAATGCCGCTGAATAGACCGCTAAAACATTATATGCATTGAATCTCCCAACTAACCTTAGCCAAACTTCTGATTCGCGAATCCCTAACAACATTCCATCAAAGTCGCTTTCAATAACTTTGGTTTTAAAGTCACTAACAGAGTTTAGACTATAGCTATATACGCTAGCTTTAGTATTCTGAACCATCACCTTACCATTTTTGTCATCCTTATTTATAATGGCAAAGGCATCTGAAGTCAAGCCATCAAAAAGGCTCTTTTTCGTATACAAATACTCCTTGAAATCTGTATGATAGTCAAGATGATCGTGAGTAATATTGGTAAAGATGGCTCCATCAAATTCTAACCCCGCCGTTCTACTCTGATGCAAAGCGTGAGAGCTAACTTCCATAAAAGCATACTCACATCCTTCAGCTACCATTTCATCGAGAAGCTCATTGATACGAACACTATTTGGTGTTGTATGAGTACTAGCAGTATCCTCTCCGTTGATACTATACTTTATCGTAGACAAGAGCCCACAACTATGTCCCAAGTTCATAAAACACTGGTAAAGCATTGTAGCTATGGACGTCTTGCCATTTGTACCAGTAACCCCGATTAGTTTCAATTTTGCACTTGGAAAATCATAGTATGCTGAAGCTAGCTTACCCAAAGCTTCGGCTGCGTCCTTCACAATCACATAGGTCACCCCTTCTGGCTTACCATCAGCACTCTCACATAACACTACCTTAGCACCTAAATCTATAGCCTTAGATATATAAAGATGTCCATCTGTAGTAGCTCCTCTAGTAGCAGCAAATAGAAATCCATCTTGTACCTGTCGTGAATCCAATGTCAGACCAGACACTTTAACGTCTTGATTCCCAACAACCTGAAAACCATTTATAGCTGTCAATATGTTAGTTAATGATTTCAATTCAATCGGATATAAACTGTTCTATTCTTTGAAACTTTCACGCCTGCCTTAGGGCTTTGCTCCATTACTCTTCCATAGCCAGAAACTTTTGGCCTGAGCCCCTGCATTTCAAGTACATACATGGCATCCTTCACTCCAAGTCCCAGCACATTTGGCATTGTACCTGATTCAGACACTATAGCCGCAGCAGTCCCGTTTGACGCATTGATGCTTACTATTTCGGTGGTGATTTCTTCATTGAGATCTACGGACAGATACTCATTCAACTTCTTAAAATCTGAATAGTACCCTTTAGTGTACAAAGGCATTGTCTTCGAGGAATCATCTACATCCTTTTTGATACTAATAGTGAATATCTTCTCTGCAATTTCTGAGAACACAGGTGCCGCAACTGAAGAAGCATAAAACTTCCCATTGCTCGGCTTGTTCACCATTACATAAATGCTGTACACTGGCTTATCTGCAGGCACATGCCCTACGAAGCTTGCATTGTACTGTTTAGATTTCTGATACTGACCTTTCGTAGCTATTTGGGCTGTTCCGGTTTTACCACCCATAGTCACTACGCTACTTCTCACTCTTCTCGCTGAGCCTTCCGTAAAAACTGCTGCCGTAAGTTTTTTAATCTTATCCGAAGTATTCTTAGAACAAACTCTAATCTCATCTACATCTTCATTATTATCCTTAATCACTAAGCCAGCATCGGTCACTTGATTCACTATACGTGGACGAATCATCATGCCATCATTAATAATTCCATTGTACGCTGTCAGCAATTGCAATGGCGTATGTTGATTTTCATATCCGATAGCTAACCAAGGAAGCGTCAATTGAGACCAGCTGCTACTGGCTGGATGATTTAAAAATGGCTTTGGCTCCCCAAGAATCTCAATAGAAGTAGTCTTATCTAAGTCTAACCTCTTTAAATGCGATATATACTTGCTTGGGCTACTCGAATAGTTGTCGTAAATGATTGAAGAAAACGCAACATTACTAGACCTAGCAAACGCCTGAGTAAAGCTCATCTTCTTATAGTGCCCCTTATCAGAATCCTTCATAGGCTTTCCGAAATACTCCCGCTCACCATTCATTATATCCATCGAATCCTCCGGCTCAATCAAATCATCTTCGAAAGCTGCCATCGCAGAAAAAACCTTCCATACACTACCCGGCTCATAACTTTCACCAATAGCATAGTTATACATCTCAGAATACGTCTCATCCTCACGTTTTTTAAGATTTGAGATAGCTTTGATTTTCCCTGTAGCCACCTCCATGACTACTACACATCCGTGATCCGCCTTATGAGCAAGAAGTGCTTTCTCCAATGAACGCTGTGCTATTTCTTGAAAATCTATGTTAATAGTCGAATGCACATCGCGACCATTTTGCGGCTCTATGAGATTATTATCATTTATAGGGCGATATCCACCTGAAATTCTTTGCACAAGCCTCTTCCCTTTCACCCCACCCAGATCCTCATCATAACTCCGTTCCAGCCCCACTCCAGGATTATCTACTGAGCTATAACCAATTGTTCTATATGCCAGCTGACCCGCAGGTTTTACTCTCTTCGTAGTCAATTCAGACAAAAACCCTCCCCGGTATCTTCCTTTTCTGAATATTGCAAAGTCTCTCATTTGCTTCTGTTCGGGATACGAAACCCTTCTCCTTATCAACTTGTAGCGATTACCATCTCTTCGAGCTTTTCTCAGCATCGTGCGGTAATACGAAGAAGAATTCTCAGGAAACAATTCAGCTAAATCTATCGCCAACTCATCTACATACGCACTGAATGTATCCTTGTTTACAACCGTAGCATCCCATCGTATCTCGTAGATTGGCATAGAAGTAGACAGCAGACTTCCATCGTCCGAATAAATATTTCCCCTAGCTGGAGTAATGTCCTGATGACGAATAGTCGCACTATCTGACATACTCAACCACTTCTCACCTTCGACCACCTGAATACGAAACATCTGAAACGACACCCACCCAGCGAACAAGACTACTACGCCCATCCCGAAGACAACTCGGCCCATTATGCCTTTTTTGATATTAGTCGTCATTCGATACGCGTATTATGTTTACTGCTCTATTAGGCTCTTTCACTCCTCTTTCCTCCAATCGAGCTTCTAAGTTTTCACGAGATCTATTTTTCATTATCTCAGACTTGAGCGTAATGTTCTCCGCTCTGAGCTCTATTAAATTTTTCTTTGTTGATTCTATGTCCCGAACGATGTTGTCCGTATGATGCGACAAGTAGATATACAGCAATGCCAAACCGAATAAAAAAACGAGATAGT
>JBMYYN010000033.1:0-13356 GCA_049609445.1 Bacteroidia bacterium
ATGGAACATATAAATAGGGGAATAATGGGTTTATGTAGTCTTCTATTCTCGTATAGATATTCTAGCGAGTAAGCTCCGCAGTAGGATAGTATTAACGTGCTATAGACCATAAATAGATACGGATGACGATATAAGTCTACTCCAGGGATTGTACTAAAAATAATTTGGTGTAATGGTGTGTGATTCCCCAATCCGAGAAGAGTAGAAACTAGAAGAGCTGTCAAGACATACTTCTTGTTTGGATTGTAGGGCAAAAAGAAATATGCGAGAGACAAGAGGAATGAGGGTATGCCGACAAAAAGGTTTGACATACTGACATCTAATCCTGAGAAACCCTCTTTAGCTGATATAACATATGGGGTACATAAAGACTGAAATGCTTGCCACGAAAAGTTGCTTTCAAATGCTTTTGAATTGTATTCTAAAGAGGTTGCTCTTGAAAAGTATTGTAAGGAATCGAGAATGCTATATATATATGGCCCAGCTAATAAAAGTGTAAGGCCACCTGAAAATAGCAGAACCTTTAGGCTATTACTTAAGACAACCACTTTTTCACTGGACTTCATAATTTTAAAAAGAACAAAGAGGATGTATATGTAGACAATGTTTATGCTAAAAGCCGTATAAGCTCCAGTGAGATGTAAATATGTGATTATCGAGAAACCACTTAAGTTTTTAAAGGTTGTAGATTGAATAGATTTAGAAATATAGAGTAGTGCCCAGGGAAGCCAAGCAGCACCAGCTGTAAAACCAATCATATGTGATGTACTCGATATAAATCCTGAAAGTCCAAAGGTTATGGCTCCTACAAACGCAAAAACGGGAAGTAGTTTTGAGTGTTTGAGGAGAAAGTACATCCCTATTCCAGCAAGAATAATATGAAATACCAGTTCTAGGTTTAACGAGTAAATCGAATACTCTTGTATAAGTCCAAATAACCAAGTTATAGGATACCAAACAGCTCCTTGGGGATTTGCGTGCATCGGATAGCCTAAGTTTTGGTATGGATCCCAAAATGGTATATGACCATTTCTCCACCAATGCATTGCAGTGTATCTATACGGAAAAAATGCAGATAGATTATCCCATTTTGTGCTGAATATTCCGAATACAAGTTGAAAATAACTTATACCGGTAATGATAGTAATCAGAGAACAATATTTAAAGTCCTCTTTACTCATTTTAAGACTTTGTGCCAATAGACATTATGGAAACACCAAAAGGAAATTTTAATCCAATTCTAAGTAAACTTAGTTCTGACTTAAATACTGGATATAGAATTCTGTTTATAATATTTGACGAACTAGTTAAGTCATTATCTGATCCTGAAGAGTCATCTTCAGCTCCACGTTTGAACATGTTTAGTATAAAACGAGTAATGGCTATTGGTGTAAATAGCCAAAAATTGAAATATGTACTATACTCTACCTTGAGGTTGTTGTCTTTAAACAAGGAGTTAAAGTTAGATTTAGTATATCTTCTAAAATGATGGTTTACTACATCATGATTACTCCAAAGAAATTGATATGCTGGAACCGTTAAAAAAAACATGCCTTTACTTTTCAAGACTCTTCGTATTTCTGAAACGGCAAGATTATCCTCTTCAATATGCTCTACGACATCAAATGCACAGACTAAATCAAACTGATTAGCAGAATATGGGAGCTCTGTAAGGGATGCATTTACAGCTTCAATCCCAGTTTTTTCTTTTAAAAATTTACAACATTCCTCATCGTATTCTACGGAAGTAACGGTTCCGTACTTTGATAACATTTCGGACGTAGCACCTGTTGCCACACCAACATTCAAAATCTTTAGGTTGGTTTGGCCTTTGGATATTTTTTTCTTCAATATACCTTCTAATATAGCCAAGCGTGCTGTGAACCACCAATTGGTTCTTTCCAGAGTATAATACTCCTTGTAAAACTGCGGATCCATTTATTTAAGGTGCTTTTCTGCGTGATAACTGGAACGAACAAGTGGGCCACTTTCTATATATTCAAAACCCATTCTTTGACCTTCTCTTTTGTACATGGCAAAGATGTCAGGATGGACATACTGGGCTACTTTGAGATGTCTAGGTGTAGGTTGCATGTACTGGCCAAGAGTTATGATGTCAACATTTGACTGACGTAAGTCATACATAGTTTCCAGAATTTCGTCTTCACTTTCTCCCATACCGCACATAATGCCACTTTTTGTTTTCATTCCGTGATCATGTAAGTACTTGAGTACAAACATTGATCTATCATATTTGGCTTGGATACGAATCTCTTTGCTTAGCCTTCTCACAGTTTCAATGTTATGAGAAACTATTTCGGGATGTACTTCAATAATTCTATCCAGTTGTTCAGTATTTCCTTGGAAATCCGGTATAAGTGTTTCAAGCGTAGTCTCAGGATTAAACTCCCGAATGCTAGTTACGGTTTTTGCCCAATGCTTACTTCCTCCATCTTCCAAGTCATCTCTGTCCACACTAGTTATTACAGCATGCTTAATATTCATCATATTAATAGATTGTGCAATTTTGAATGGTTCGAGTGGATCTAGTACATCACCTTTTCCGGTTGCTACATTACAAAACTGACAGCTACGAGTACAGGTGTTTCCCCCTATCATAAAAGTAGCCGTTCCGGCACCCCAACATTCTCCAATATTAGGACACTTTCCACTTTCACAAATTGTGTGCAGTTTCTTCTCCTTTACTAGTTTTATCATTTCAGAATATTTACCGTCACCAGGTATTTGAGTTTTTAACCAATCAGGTTTTACTCTTTTATTCTGTTTGATTTTTACTAAGGGTTTATTTTCTATCTTATTCGCCATTTACGTTTCTCGACTTAGCGTGTCAAAGGTACTATTTTCATATTAAAACCATTTTTATAATTGGCTATAACAAAACATACTTTTCATTCGTTAAATTTGTCCAAATATCTTCTTTTAATGACCAGAATTTTAACAGTTGTTTTAGTCTTCCTGCAAGTTTTTGCATTTGCTCAAAATAACACTCCCACATACACTTGGCGTATGCACCTTCCGTACAATAGTGTCAAACAGATATTAGAAAAAGAAGATGCATTAATAATTCTAGCTGATGTAGGTGTTTATACATTTGGGTTGACAAGTGGTGAGATAGAGCTTCTTACTAAGGTTGAAGGATTTGCAGAGTCTGAAGTTTCTTGTATCGCTTACTCTAATAAGTATGAAACTCTTGTCATAGCATACAAGTCAGGAGACATTGATCTTCTCAAGGACAAGGAAATAATAAATCTTCCCGGCATTAAGCGTTCGTCTATCATAGGTATAAAGGAAATCTACGAGATGAAGATTTATGAAAGTAGAGCTTACCTAGCCACATCTTTTGGGGTAGTTGTAATAGACATCGAAAAGGAAGAAATTGTTGACGATTACCAAAATCTTGGTTTAGGAGGGACGTCTTTGTCTATTTCTACTATTTGTGAGTTTAGTGATACTCTTTTTATTGGAACCACAGAGGGGATAAAAAAGGCTCCAGCTAATGACAATAGTGTCAATTTGAAGAATTTCGAAAGTTGGGAGACCGTCACATTATATGATTCAGCTTATTTGATGGAAGACTTTAATGGCAAAATGTATTTTGTCAATGACAGTATCCTATACTCATATGTGGATGGTGGATATAGTCTAGTAGAAAATGGAGATAAAAATGGGTATAAGAGTATAGAGCGTACTCATGACAAACTTGCTATTTGCAGGTGGGAAGGTATTGGTGTAATGAGTTTAGATGGAAGTATAACTGAAAGGGGCGAACCATTTATGAGCTTTGCTACTACAGACTATCAGGACAATTTATGGTTTGGTGGATTTTATAGAGGAGCTATAAAAAAAGATCCCAATGATAGGGTTAGCTACTTGCGACCTGATGGACCTTTTGATGTGGGGTCTTATGACATGAAAGGTCAAGGAACTAAGATGTGGGTGACGTCAGGAGGGCATACTTCTGCATTCGGGCCGACGTACAGTGACAGAGGGTATTATATGTATGAAGATGGTAAATGGACAAATAGTGACAAAGATGACCCCCTAGCAGGATCTATGGTGGATTTCACCAATATACATATTCCTGAAGAAGGAGATGATATATGGTTGGGAAGTTTTGGTTCAGGACTCCTGCAATTAAAAGGAGGAGTTCCTGTTGCGAAATTTGACAATAGTAATAGTACTATTAATCCTGCACCTGGAGATAGAGATGTTGCTTTTGGAATGGGGTTAGACAGTAAGAGAAATCTTTGGGTTGCTAATTTTGAAACAGAGCGTGCTCTAGCCGTAAAGAGGGAAAATGGTACTTGGGAAGATTTCAATGTTGGGACAAAGAGGTTAGGGGAGATGATCGTAGATGATTTTGATCAAGTTTGGTGTTTGGTTCCTCGAACAAGTAGTCAAGGCATAATGGTCTTCGATGAAAACGACCCAAGGTCTCCTAGATTTTTAAGTACCGGAAAAAATGCAGGCGGATTGCCTAATAATAATGTAAAAGCTATAGTTTTAGATAAGGATGGTGAAATCTGGATTGGTTCTGAATCTGGCATAGCGGTATTTTATAATCCAAGTCTAGTTTTTGATGGTGGGGTAAATGCTGACGCACAACAGATTATCATAGATGACGGTAACGATGTAGGTTATCTTTTGGGAAATGAAGTAGTAAATGATATTAAAATAGACGGGGCAAACAGAAAGTGGGTTGCGACAAACAATGGAGCGTGGCTTATAGCAGAGGACGGCTCTGAAGTGCTTTTACACTTTACCTCAGAAAACAGCCCACTCCCAAGTAATGAAATTAACTGTGTAGGTATTGTACCAAGCACCGGAGAGGTCTTTTTCGGTACAAAGAATGGGATTGCTTCCTTTAGAGGTGATGCTACAGAAGCAAATGATCTTCACAAAAACACTATAGTGTTTCCTAATCCTGTACATTCTTCTTATGAAGGACCAATTACAATAAATGGTTTGCCAGAAAATGCTACTGTAAAAATTGCGGATGTCGCAGGTAGAGTTGTGTATGAACTTATCGCCACCGGTGGAACTGCTGTTTGGGATGGTAGGAATTTTAGTGGAGAAAAACCTCAAACAGGCGTTTACTTAATTTATAGTGCAAATCAGAATGAAGAAGATGCATTAGTGACTAAATTACTCATTGTGAGATAGAATGTTGGTCAAAACTCAGGCCATAGTGTTGAGAAACACAAATTTTCGAGAGAACAGTATCATAAGTAAAATGTATACGCGTGAGTTTGGTATTCGATCATACATATTTCATAGTATTAGAAAGGGGAAGTCAGCTATTAGGCCATCTATGATTCAACCATTATCCTTGGTCGACATGGAAGTCTATGAAAAGGCTGGAACTTCTATTAATAAAGTAAAAGAACTAAGAAACGTACCACTTCTTTTGAGTACACAAGGAGATATGTACAAAAAGTCAATAGCATTGTTCTTGGTCGAAATCTTGAACAATTGCTTGACTGAGGAGATGTGTGACGAAGAACTCTTTGTATACATTAGAGGTCAAATCTTAAAAATAGAAAATAAAGATGTTGGAGCTTTATTCTCATCTGTTTTCTTAATTGGGTTGTCTAAATACCTCGGTGTAGAACCGCAAGGCCATTTTTCAGAAGAATCCAAATACTTTGATTTGGAAGAAGGTGTTTTCGTAGCTCAAGAAGGACTAAACACTCTAGATAATCAGACATCACTATTAATTTTGTTAATCTTGCACAGTCAAGAGAATGACTTGCCTAGTATAAAGACCCAGGTGAGAAGAGATACTCTGAATGCATTGATAAAGTACTATCAAATACATATCATGAAGTATAAAGAAATAAAATCTGTACAAATACTTTCAGAGCTTCTAGAGTAGTGGCACACTCTTTGAAGAATACATTACATATGAAAAGGATATTAATAGCATTGTTTGTTGTAGCCAACAGTATAGCGTCATTTGCTCAAACCAAGAGTGCAGACTCTGCCACCATCATGCGAAAGATGATAATGGATGGAGACACGTTTTACGTGTACTCATTTGATGAGTTTATTCTTAAGGAGTTTGATTCAAAGGATGATAAAGAGGCGTATCTAAAACTCGTAAGAAATGTGAAAAAGGTTATGCCTTATGCTAAATTAGCGGCATTTAGATTGCAGATGCTCGAGGACAATCTGAATCAGCTTACTTCCAAAAGAGCAAAGAAAAAGTACATAAAGGCAACTGAAGATGCCATCAAAGAGGAATTTATAGCTCAATTGAAGAAACTAAGTCGATCACAAGGAAAGCTTTTAATTAAGTTGATTCACAGAGAAACAGGGAATACTACATTTGAGATACTCAAAAAGTATAGAGGAAGCTCTAGTACTATGTTTTATGGTATGTGGGCTAAATTATACGATGCAGATATTGATACTAAATTTGATCCTATTGAAGATTATCAGATTGAATATATTATCAAAAACGCCAAACTAGAATAGATTACAAACGTTAACCACTTATGAAAATTGATATACTTGCCTTTGGGGCACACCCTGACGATGTTGAATTATCCTGTGCGGGAACTTTGTTAAAGTATCAAAGTCAGGGAAAGAGTGTTGGTATTGTGGATCTGACAAAAGGAGAACTAGGTACTCGTGGCACAGTTGAAACAAGAAAAGAAGAGGCCGCTGCAGCTTCTGAGATCTTAGGAGTCAGTGTTCGCGAAAATCTCGATCTTGGAGATGGGTGGTTTGAAGTAAGTCGCACCAATATAGAAAAGACAGTTAGTGCTATTAGAAAGTATAAACCAACGATTGTATTGGCTAACGCTGTAAGGGAGAGACACCCTGACCATGAGCGTGGGGCAAAACTTCTGATTGAAGCATGCTTTTTAGCCGGTTTAAGGAAAGTAGAAACCTTTACAAACGGCGAAGCTCAGGAGCCTTGGAGACCAAAACACTTATTTCACTATATACAGTATTATCATTCGACTCCGGATTTCATTGTCGATATATCAGACTTTCAATCAAAAAAACTTGAAAGTATCTTAGCATATAAAACTCAGTTCTTTGATCCAGATTCTGCAGAACCCAGAACGATGATTAGTTCACAAGGATTTCTAGAATTTATAGATGCACGAGCTCGTGAAATGGGATCTGCCATAGGAGTAAAGTATGGAGAAGGGTTCACTAGTGAAACTCCCTTGCCTTACGACTTGAATACTTTGTTATAGATGTCCTTTGCAAGAGTAATTATGGGACTAGCTGCTTTAACCTCATAAAAAGGTTCATTAATGGCACCAAAGCTTTCATAGTATTTCTTGACGGAAGGAATGTTCGAACCTTCAAAGTCTAGTATAAATCCTTTAGAGCCATATTCTCGGATAGCATAGTTCAGACATACAGACAAGGCATTTAGTTCTCTTCCTTTTTTACTTGGTGCACCTAGAATGTAGTGCAGGCGTTTTTTACCTTTTGCCAGTAGAATAGAACTAATAATCTCTCCATTGAAGGATACATTAATGCTTACAAAGTCTGTGGGTCGTCTTAGCACTAGGGATTTTAGTTTGGAATAGTCTTCTGTATTAATTTGCTTATTAACGTTACCATAAGCCTCGCGGTACAGTTTTATGGTTGTGTCTATAGGCTTACATTCTTGGACAATGAGATGCGACTCATTTTTCTTGATATTTTTCTTTAGACTTCTCGAGTAGCCATTCAGTATCTCTGCGTATGAGGAAGCCTTTAGTACTAAGTTGGTTCTTTTTATGGAGTTGCTACTGAAATCAATATTTGTATTGAAATGAATATTCTTAAAATTGGAAGTTATTAGATCCCATAAGTTCAGTTTCTCAGAACTGGATAGGGAGTAGCCAAACCAATTGCATTTCTGTATGAAATTTGGTTGATACAAGGTGCGTATACCAAGTCTTTCTTTACGCGGCAGAACGATAGCACCTAAATAGTCGCCGTATACTATGGCATCCCATTGGCAAAACTGGTCCAAGTACCAACTATTATAAAATACGAGGGAGTCTTCAGACACAGACACTAGATGTTCCCATTTGTGTCTATCTATTTCATTGTGCTGTGTATAAGTTAGCTTATGACTCAATGTGACTTGCTTTTTCAAGACAATGATACTATGAAAAGAAGACATAAAAGAAGCTAAGAATCACTTAATTACAACGGCACAAAATAATATTGTATTTTTTTCTTGAGAGGTCTTGTAAACTTGTTTATTAATCTTACTTTTGCAGACCTTTTTAGAAAACGGAAAGAAATATATGCCTACGATACAACAATTAGTACGTAAGGGGCGAAAGTCACTTACCAAGAAAAGTAAGTCAAGAGCTCTTGACTCTTGCCCACAGAGAAGAGGTGTGTGCACAAGAGTTTATACTACGACTCCTAAGAAGCCAAATTCTGCAATGAGAAAAGTTGCCAGAGTGAGGTTAACTAACGGCAATGAAGTGAATGCTTATATCCCAGGAGAGGGGCATAACTTGCAGGAGCATAGCATTGTATTAGTAAGAGGAGGTAGAGTAAAAGATTTACCTGGTGTTAGATACCATATTGTTCGTGGTGCATTAGATACAGCTGGTGTAGAAGGAAGAACACAAAGAAGAAGTAAGTACGGAGCTAAAAGACCTAAGAAATAATGAGAAAGTCAAAAGCTAAAAAACGCGAGATCGTTCCAGATCCAAGATTCAACGATGTGTTGGTATCTAAGTTTATCAACAACATGATGTTGCAAGGAAAAAAAGAGACTGCTCGTAAGATTTTTTACGAAGCAATCGATCTTGTAGATGGTAAAGTTGAAGAAGAGTCTGGTATAGAGACTTGGAAAAAAGCATTAAACAATGTGATGCCTTCAGTTATGGTTAAGAGCCGTAGAGTAGGTGGAGCAACTTATCAGATTCCAATGGAAGTTAAGCCTGAGCTTAAAGTTTCTTTTGGTATCAAATGGATGATCGGATATTCTAGAAAGAGAAACGAGAAATCTATGGCTAACAAGTTAGCTGGAGAAATATTAGCTGCTTCAAAAGGTGAAGGAGCTGCAGTGAAAAAGAAAGAAGATACACACAAGATGGCAGATGCTAATAAAGCATTCTCTCACTTTAGATTTTAAAAGTAATGGCAAAGAGAGATTTAAGATTCACTAGAAATATTGGTATCGCTGCTCACATTGACGCAGGTAAAACGACTACTACTGAGCGTATCCTTTATTATGGAGGAGTAAGTCACAAGATAGGTGAGGTGCATGATGGTGCTGCAACTATGGACTGGATGGAGCAAGAGCAAGAGAGAGGTATTACTATTACTTCTGCTGCTACTACTCTTAACTGGAGATATAGAGAGCAAGATTACCACGTTAATATTATTGACACACCGGGTCACGTTGATTTTACTGTAGAGGTAAACAGATCTTTACGTGTACTTGATGGGTTAGTATTCTTGTTTAGTGCTGTTGATGGTGTTGAGCCTCAATCAGAAACTAACTGGAGACTAGCAAATAACTATAACGTTCCTAGAATTGGTTTTGTTAATAAAATGGACCGTCAAGGTGCTGATTTTATTAATGTATGTAATCAAGTTAAGGAAATGTTGGGAAGCCACGCTTTGCCACTACAATTAAATATTGGTGCTGAAGACGGTTTTAAAGGTGTAGTTGATTTGATCAACTTTAGAGGAATCACTTGGAATGATGCTGATCAAGGTATGACTTTCCAAGAAATCGAAATTCCTGCTGATATCATAGATGAAGCAAGACAACTTAGAGAAGAGCTTTTAGAAGCTGTTGCTGAGTTTGACGAAACTTTGATGGAGAAGTACTTTGAGGATTCAGAGTCTTTGACTGAGAGAGAAATATTGAATGCACTTAGAGAAGCTACTATCGCTGGTAAAGTTGTACCAATGATGTGTGGATCAGCATTTAAAAACAAAGGTGTTCAGGCTATGCTTGATATGGTTATGGAAATTCTTCCATCTCCAGTAGATCAAGAAGCGATCGAAGGAACAAACCCTAAGACTGATGAGCCTACTACTAGAAAGCCAAGTGTTGATGAGCCATTTGCTTCATTGGCATTTAAGATCGCAACAGATCCTTTCGTAGGTAGATTATGTTTCACTAGAGCTTATTCTGGTGTTCTTGATTCAGGTTCTTACGTGTATAATACGAGAACAATGAAGAAAGAGCGTATTTCTAGAATATTCCAGATGCACGCGAACAAGCAAAATCAAATTCCTCAATTGCAAGCAGGTGATATTGCTGCTTTGATTGGATTTAAAGATATTAGAACAGGTGATACGTTATGTGCTGAGAACGCACCAATCGTGTTGGAGTCTATGGACTTCCCTGATCCAGTAATCGGTGTTGCGATTGAGCCAAAAACTCAAGCAGACGTAGATAAGTTAGGTATGGCTTTAGGTAAGTTAGCTGAAGAGGATCCAACTTTTGTTGTAAGATCTGATGATGAGACTGGCCAAACGGTTATCTCAGGTATGGGTGAGCTTCACCTTGAGATTATCATCGATCGTCTTAAGCGTGAGTTTGGTGTAGAGGCTAACCAAGGTCAACCTCAGGTAGCATACAAAGAGACTATCACTGCTTCAGTGAAGCACAGAGAGACTTATAAGAAGCAATCTGGTGGTAGAGGTAAGTTTGCAGACATCCAAGTGGAGATAGGTCCTGGTGATGAAGGGAAAGAAGGTCTTGAGTTCGTTAGTGAGATTGTTGGTGGTGCGATTCCAAGAGAATTTATCCCAGCAGTAGAGAAAGGATTCAAAGAAGCTATGAAGAATGGTGCATTGGCAGGATATGAAGTTCAAAATCTTAAAGTAAGATTATTTGATGGTTCATTCCACCCTGTGGATTCTGATTCATTGTCATTTGAGACTGCAGCTAAGTTTGCTTTTAGAGAAGCTTGTAAATTAGCTAGCCCAGTTATCCTTGAGCCAATTATGAAGTTAGAGGTTATCACTCCAGAAGAAAATATGGGAGACGTGATAGGTGACTTGAACAGAAGAAGAGGGCAAATGCAAGGAATGACTGAGAAAGGTGGAGCTCAGGTAGTGAAAGCTCACGTTCCTCTTTCAATGATGTTCGGTTATGTAACTGACCTTAGAACAATTACTTCTGGTAGAGCAACCTCTACAATGGAGTTCAATAATTACGATATAGTGCCAAATAACTTGGCTACAGAGATAATAGCAAAAGCAAACGGAACAGCAAAAGCATAGTACAAATGATTAATCAGAAAATAAGAATAAAGCTTAAGTCTTACGATCACAATTTGATCGACAAGTCTGCTGAGAAGATAGTAAAGTCTGTAAAAGCAACAGGAGCGATAGTAAGTGGACCAATTCCATTGCCAACGCAAAAGAAGATTTTTACGGTATTGAAGTCTCCTCACGTAAACAAAAAAGCTAGAGAACAATTTAAATTATGTTCTTATAAGAGATTAATGGATATCTATAGCTCAAGTGCAAAAACAGTAGATGCACTAATGAAGTTAGAGTTACCAAGTGGTGTTGACGTTGAAATAAAAGTTTAAGGAATCATGATAAGCGTTATAGGAAAAAAAGTGGGAATGACGGCGATTTTTACCGATGCAGGTAAAAAAGAGCCTTGTACCGTTGTGTCTTGTGAACCAAACGTGGTTACTCAAATTAAGAACATTGAAACGGACGGTTACAATTCTATTCAAATTGCTTCTGTAGAGAAGAAAGAGAAGAGTTCAAACAAGCCTGAGATGGGTCATTTCGCTAAAGCTAAAACTACTCCGAAAAGAGTTGTTGTAGAAGTTAGAGATTATGAAGGTGATGCTACTTTAGGTGAGACTTTCGGAGTTGATGTATTCAGCGAAGGAGAGTTTGTAGACGTAGTAGGTACTACAAAAGGAAAAGGTTTCCAAGGTGTTGTTAAGCGTCACGGTTTTAGTGGTGTAGGTGAGGCTACTCACGGTCAGCACAATAGACTAAGAGCACCAGGTTCGTTAGGAGCTGGTTCTACTCCATCTCGTGTATTTAAAGGTACAAGAATGGGTGGTCAAACTGGAAATACAAGAGTTAAGGTTCAAAACCTTAGAATTTTAAAAGTAGATGCAGAGAACAATACTTTAGTAATAAGTGGAGCTTTGCCAGGTCATAAAGGATCATACGTAATAATAGAGAAGTAAGATGAAAGTAAAGGTTATAAATACATCTGGAGCCGCAACAGGCAAAGAGGTAACTTTACCAAAAGAGATATTCGGTGTGGAGCCAAACGACCACGCAATTTATCTTGATGTAAAGCAGCACCTAGCAAATAAAAGAAGTGGTACTCACTCTGCAACTGAAAAAGGAGATGTAACAGCATCTACAAGAAAAATCAAAAAGCAGAAAGGTACTGGAACAGCGAGAGCGGGTAGTGTTAAGTCTGGTGTTTTTGTTGGTGGAGGTCGTATGCACGGTCCTAAGCCAAGAGATTACAGCTTCAAATTGAATAAAAAGCTTAAGCAAGTAGCTCGTGTATCTGCATTGTCTTACAAGGCAAAAGATAAAGAAATCACTGTTTTGGATGATATCTCTATGGATTCTCCTAAGACTAAAGGTTACTTAGAGGTTTTAACAAACTTAAAATTGAACGATTCTAAAACATTATTACTTGTACCTGATTACAATAACAATGTGTATTTATCTTCAAGAAATATACCTAACGCAGAGGTAATGAATGTAAGCGATGTAAATACGTACAGTATTCTTCATGCTAACAACATCATCTTAGTAGAAGGTTCTATTGAAAAATTAAAAGAGACATTAAACTAAGATGGCAGCAATAGTAAAACCATTGATTACCGAAAAGATGTCTTTGTTGAGTGAAAACAAAGGACAATACGGATTTAGAGCAGCTCTTACAGCTACTAAGCCGGAGATAAAAGCGGAAATTGAGAAAATGTACAATGTAGAGGTTGAGAAGATCAGAACTCTTATTGTAGCAGGAAAGAGAAAGTCAAGATTTACTAAATCTGGAGTATCTAACGGAAAGACTTCTAATTACAAAAAAGCTATCGTAAGCTTGAAAGAAGGTCAGTCTATAGATTTCTACGAAAATATTTAAACTGAGAAATGGGAATTAAGAGAATAAAACCGGTTACTCCAGGACAACGCTTCAAGTTAGCTGTAACTTTTGAAGCATTGACTGCTAGTAGACCAGAAAAAAGCTTATTGGCTCCAATAAAAAGAACTGGTGGTAGAAATGACACTGGTAAAATGACCATGAGAAATCGTGGTGGTGGACACAAAAGAAGATACCGTATTATAGATTTCAAGCGAAATAGATTTGAAGTAGCTGAGGTACTTACGATAGAGTATGAT
>JBMYYN010000034.1:0-13285 GCA_049609445.1 Bacteroidia bacterium
ATGTACATTCCTTGAGGTAAAGTTGAAATATCTATTCTAGTCTTTTTACTATTTATACTATCACAAAGTACTTCAGTTCCGTTGATAGATATAATTTTATAGGTGCTACTTTTCGACTTTTTGGTCTCAATATTCAAGTGGTCAGAAGCCAATGTAGGATAGACTTTGAGCTTGTCATTTGCCAATGAACTTACGTGTGCAATGGTTCCGTTTAGACCATTGATTTCACTACTTATCCCAAGACTGAGATTAATGTAGCTGCCGCTTCCCGTAATTGTTTTTTTAGCAGTTCTTACCATGTAATGATTTGTTCCTTTGTATGGCAGAGAATCAGAATATTCTAGCTCAGTGATTGGAGTGCTATTTAAAAGTATGTAGCCACCATGAGGCTTATGACTTCTGTATACGAAATAACCTTCTATATCTCCTTCTAGTGAAGCATCCCACGATATATTTACTATAGAATTCTCGCTATTTGCAGTCAGATTGATGTTGGAAGGGGAGATGACAATGTCGTGTCTCATACTAGGGTCCCCCAATAGATTCATGTGAGTGCCATTTTGGTAGTAGCTGGCATCATAATCTAACCAAGTGTTTTGCGATAGCTTAACCACGTCTGCATACGAGTCCCCAAGTCCTAAAGTATTTGTAACCCATTTTGGTCTACCGCTCCACATATTCGTAAAGCCCAGTTTTGGAGTGGCGAGGGATGCTCTTAGCATATTGTTTTTGTTGTCAAAATCACCAAAATAACTCCCAAACATATGATTGAAGGCAGCAGAGTTAGAAGTGAGAAAACTTGAACTCGTGCCTACACCTCCGCATGAGGTATATGAGCCAGGTCCACAGGTGTATGATAGCAAGTAATCTCCTGAATCTGTTGTAGAAAATAAATCTCGCATTAATACCCCATTTTCGCCAAGAACAGCTGTGAAATCTCGAATTGCTCCAGAACTAAACCCTTCCTGTACTGATTTGAAGTTATCTTCAATAATTCCTTTATGTAAAACAATTGTTTCTCCGATCTTGTATTTGTGTGTTTTGTCCAAGTATTGTTTAGTGAGTTGTACTTCAGACATTGAAAACAACGGCATGTTGTAAAAGTCAACTCGCCCTATTGCTACCGTTACTTCTCCAGGAATTCTAATGTTGTCATATTTTCCATCACCTGGAATGTTTTTGTTTTCCTGACGTTTTCCTGTGGAATCAGTTTTGGTATCTGTCCATGAACCATCTAACGCTCCATAAAAAACATCAGATGGCCAAGCTCCACAGTGTGAAGGTGGTGCAGCTGCGGTATGTCCATCTGGAGGGTATTGGTAGTTAGCGTCTGTACAATATGTTCCTGAATAAGGAACAGGAATGTGCCCAAGTAGATATATTGCATCACAGCCTACACTTTCTTTTGATGATTTGATAAAGTCTTTCACTTCAAGGACTCCGTCAGACGAAGGGACAGTATGCTTGTATACATTCCATCCGTCAGCTGCGAGGTCGTTGATCAAGGTTTCTATTTCATTAGACAGACTGTCTGTTATGATTTGCGATATTAGTACCCACATAACACCTCTTTCATGCATTGGAGGATTTTCTATGGCTGCAGTTACATAGCCATAGCCAGTATATATGTTTGAAGTGTTGGGAATAGCTCTATTGGTTATCTTCTCAAGAGCGTATTGGTATTTTTCTCCTAGGGTCAGATTTTCGTCTGTATAGAAAGTGTCTTCAGCTGCCGTCCTAGTGGCTATAGGTGTTCCCCAATTTGATGCTCCATATGCTCTCTTATACAAGTTGAAACTTATGGCGTCAGAGGTCTTACTCCAATGTAGCGTGATAGAGGCTTCACTCTTGTTCGCTACCGCGTACATGGGTGCGGAGCGAGTTTCAGATATTATTTGAGCTGATGATATTAGAGTGGTCGTAAAGAAAATAGTTAGGAGAATATATTTAGGGAGAAGTCTCATCATGCAAATAGATTTATATTCGTACAAAAGTAGGGAATTAGAGAATATGAGATTTTTATACGTAGCAATAGTACTAGTAGCTAGTCACATAAGTTTTGGTCAGAAGTTTTGTCAGCACCTTAGGATGATGGAACAAACAACTATGAATAATTCCTATGATAGTCGAGCGGATACTTTCAATGTCTTAAGCTATGAAATAAATGCAGAATTTTTGGACTACCAGTCAGCAAAAAAAATTGATGCAACGACTATAGTTCGTACTGTTTTGTTGAAAAAATCCAATAAAATGAAATTGGACCTTTTGAAGCTAAATGTTCGTTCTGTGAGATTGAACGGGACTCTTATCGCTTATGATTACAGTTCCCCTGCTCTCACTTTTGATGTTAGTAGCATAGTTCCGTTGGACACATTTGATGTGGAGATTAATTACTGGGGGACACCTAAGAGTGATCCGCAGTGGGGCGGTTTTTATTTTACCGGAGAATATGCCTTCAATTTAGGGGTAGGATTTGCCTCAGACCCTCATAATTTTGGAAGAGCTTGGTTCCCATGTTTTGACAATTTCACTGACCGAGCAATATATCATACTAACATTACGGTCGACTCTGGCTTCAGTGCATATGCCAATGGATACTTGACAGAAAAACTAAATAATGGTAATGGAACAGAGACCTTTAAGTGGACTATGGATGAGGAAATACCAACTTACCTGTCATCAGTAGCGATAGCCGCTTATGAAGAAGTGAAGTTTGATGTAGATGGAATTCCTGTTCTACTTACATCCTTGGCTAAAGATACAGCCAATTTAAGAAGTAGTTTTGAGAATATACCACAGTGCATACGTCGCTATGAAGAAGCATATGGCGAACATACATTTGATAGAATAGGCTTCAATATAGTGCCATTTAATTCTGGAGCTATGGAGCATGCTACCAATATCGCGTATCCGCTTTACGCCATAGCTAATGGAGATAAAAACTCAGAAACGCTTTATGCTCATGAGTTGGCACATCACTGGTGGGGAAATACTATTACTTGTAGAACTCAAGAAGATATGTGGCTCAATGAAGGGTGGGCTTCTTTTTCTGAGCGTTTGTTTTTAGAAGCTGTTTATGGAAGAGAACGATATGATGAAGATATAGAAGACAACCATAGACAAGTATTGCAGTTTGCTCATATACAAGACGAGGCTGTTTTACCGGTGAGTGGTATTGGACATGCCAATACTTATGGAAGGCACGTTTATAATAAAGGAGCTGATATGGTTCATTCACTACGAGGAATGATGGGTGATGAGGATTTCTTTGAAGCTTGTGCTGCATTTCAAAAGGAATTTAAATTCAAGGATGTTTCTACAAATGATATTCGAGACTTTTTTGGAGAGTTTACGGCCCTCAGCATGACAGGTTTCTTTGACCAATGGGTTAAGGAGCCAGGTTTCGCTCATTTTGATATTCCTTGGGTTATGAAGCAGGATGGTGTATATAAAGTCCATATTAAACAAACTCCAAGATTTAATGACATTACCTATAGAGGAACAGTTGCAACAGTGTCTGCATTTAGTGCAAACATGGAACGCTTTGATTCGCAGGTTATCATCTTTAACAAAGAGCAGACTTTTGACGTGAATTGTCCATTCGAACCTGCATTTTGGGCTTTTGATTTTGATGATAGAATTAGTGATGCAGTGACGACAGATTGGGCCATTTTTAAAGGCGAGTCTGAGGTAGACTTTAAACATGGGATGATGAACAAGGTGAGCGTAAATGTTCCAGAAGGAGATTCTGCACTTGTACGTATTGAGCATCATTGGGCTCCTGCAGATGGTACTTATGGAAAGCCAGCTAAAGCACAGTTAAGCACGCAAAGATTTTGGACTGTAGATGGTGTTTGGGATAAGAACGTAAAACTTAGTTCAGAATTAATTTATAGTGGACTTCAATCCAATTCCTTAACGTTCGGCTACTTAGATAATAAAATGATTCGTATAACCGAGGATAGTTTGGTGCTTCTCTATAGACCTAATGCGGGAAGTGCTTGGGAGGTAGCAAAGGATTATACTAAAATAACAGGTTCTCTTTTTGATAAAAGAGGAACTATAGCTATTTCAGATTTGAAGAAGGGGCAGTATACATTAGCAATGTATGATGCTAATCTAGCAGGAATAAAGGAAGTGACCGAACCTCATGCGACTTTCAAATTGTATCCTAATCCTGCTAAGGATATGGTGAATATAGAATTCGCTGAAAAACATGATTGCTGTATTTTGGAAATTACAAATATCCAAGGGCAGGTTGTGGTCAGAAGAAAACTGAAAAAGAAAACAAAATCTAAGGAGATTGACGTTTCGGATTTGCCTTCAGGAACGTATTTTGTTGGTTTGATTACCGACAATCTTGCTTATGACATAAAACGCTTAATTATAGAGTAGTTGATTTAAACAGCTCCAATTTGTTCTGCAATCCAGTTTCCAAGGGTTTCCACACCTCTTTTAGTATTGGCACTAGTTTCAAAAGTAACAGGGAGCTCAGCAAAGTGCTTTACTAGAGCATCTTCAAAGGCTTTCATGTTAGCTTCAGTTTGTTTGGGTTTCTTCTTATCTGTTTTAGTGAACACAATGCCTACTGGTACGCGGTGTACTCCACACCATTCAATGAACTCTAAGTCTATTCGTTGCGGAGGTATGGCTGCGTCTATCAGTACAAAAACTATAAAAAGATTTTGACTTCTGAGAAGATAGTCTGTTATCAGGCCTTCAAATTCCTCTCTAAGTTTTTTAGAAACTTTGGCGTATCCATAACCAGGTAAATCTACCAAACTGACGTAATGTTCTACGTCAAAGAAGTTTATAAGTTGAGTCTTTCCTGGTTTGGCACTTGTCTTAGCCATGTCCTTCTTCATAGTCAAGGCATTGATCAAAGAACTCTTACCTACATTACTCCTGCCTATGAAGGCAAACTCAGGGGTCTTGGAATCAGTTATCTGTTGCACAGCCCCGTAGCTTCTTTTAAATTTTGCCTTGCCGAAATTCACTTTGCAAAGATAATGGATACTATACGTTTTTAGCAGTCTATTCTTTAGCTGTGTTATGTGTAAAAAAAATAATTAAACTTGAGTTCATATTAATACTCAGCATATAGAGAATTAGGAAAAATGACTAGAGATGATGGATATATAACAGAGATTCTGCAAGATTGATTAAAGACTGTTATAGAGCTAAAACTAATGGGTCTCTAGTTGTGTTATTAGTATAAATATTTCTAATTCATAAACATTACCTTTGCACGGCAAAATAATGGGTACCAAAATAAAACCATATACAGCTGAGGGTTCTAAGAAAGAACAAGTTCAGCAGATGTTTGACAACATTGCTCACCGCTATGATTTTTTAAACCGCTTTTTGTCCATGGGTATTGACAAAGGGTGGCGAAAGAAAGCAGTGAATATGCTAGCAGAACATAATCCTAAAAGGATTTTGGACATAGCCACTGGTACAGGTGATTTTGCCATTGAAGCACTTAAGCTGAATCCTAATGAGATTGTCGGTGTCGACATTTCAGAAGGTATGCTCGAAGTAGGTAGAAAAAAAATTGAGGATAAAGGGATTAAAAACATTGTTTTGGAAGCAGGAGATAGTGAAAATCTTCGGTTTGAGGATGAGAGCTTTGATGCTGTTATTGTAGCCTTTGGAGTGCGAAATTTTGAGAATTTAGAAAAAGGACTTTCCGAGATTAGAAGAGTGCTTAAACCAGGAGGTGTTGCTATGATCTTAGAATTGACAAAGCCAAAAGGGGTTTTTGGTTTCTTTTTCAATTTATACAATAAGACCTTACTACCTTTATGGGGTAAGTTGTTTTCAGGTGATGATGCAGCATATACATATTTGCCGGCTTCTGTTCAGGCTTTCCCCGAGGGAGAAGATTTTAAAGAAATAATGCGTGGGGTTGAATACCATACCGTAAGCGATAGACGTTTGTCATTAGGGATATGTTCTATATACACAGGTTCAAAATAGTTTTAGTTGTCTTCTTTGTTCTGCTAGGGATAGCGGCAAATGCTCAACAACTCAATCCGTTGTATGACCGTAAACCAATTCGGTTTGGATTTGGTATAATGGGGAGCACTGCCAAGTTGAAATTTACTGTAAATGACAACAATTTAAATTACGATTCCCTTAAGCGAATTGAGTCAGCGTATTATCCAGGTTTTGGGTTAGGAGGATTAGTCAACTTTAGGTTAGCAGATTTTTGGGACTTGAAGACTATGGTAAATATTCAGTTTGCTAGACGTGATATGAACTATCACTTTACAAATGATGTCCTACGTACCGCTGAGATGGAAGCTACTTATATGGAACTACCACTTACATTTGAGTATAAGAGCAAACGGCATAAAAATATAAGAATGTATGTGCTAGCAGGTGCGACATACAGATATGATTTTACTAGTGATTTTGACACGGACCGTAGTGATACAAAACCCATAGTTGCACTGTATCCAAATACTTTTTCATATGATGTAGGTTTTGGTCTAGACTTATATTATGATTATTTCAAATTTAGTCCTGAGATCAAATTAAGTAATGGTCTAGGTAATCAATTAGTTCCGGATGATTTTGTATATGCTAGCAGTCTGAAAAGAGTATCTCCGAAACTAATCCAATTGAGTTTAATTTTCCAATAGTGTTTTTCGAATTACAGCACACAGAAAAGGATACCAAAGCCAGAGCAGGTATCGTCAAAACGGATCATGGTGATATACCTACTCCGATTTTTATGCCAGTAGGTACACAAGGTACCGTCAAAACCGTTGATCAAGCCATTCTGAAAAATAATGTTGATGCTAAAATTATACTCGGCAACACATACCATTTATATCTCAGACCTGGATTAGATATCATTGAAGGAGCAGGAGGCCTGCATAAGTTTATAAATTGGGATAGGCCTATGCTTACAGATAGCGGCGGATTTCAAGTGTATTCTATATCAGACCAACGAAAGATTACCGAAGAAGGGGTGATTTTTCGCAGTCACATAGACGGACATAAACTACTTTTTACTCCTGAAAATGTAATGGATACCCAGCGACGAATCGGAGCTGATATCATAATGGCATTTGATGAGTGTACCCCATATCCTGCCACTAGAGAATATGCGACGAACAGTATGCATACTACTCATCGATGGTTAGATAGATGCATAAAGAGATTCAATGAAACGGAGCCATTATATGGATATAATCAGCAATTGTTTCCTATCATTCAGGGAAGTGTTTTTCCAGACTTAAGACTAGAAAGTACGGAGTACTGCCTCAGTAAAAATACTGATGGTATAGCTATAGGTGGTCTGTCAGTAGGAGAACCTCATGAGGATATGTACGCTATTACGGATCAGATATGCAATATCGTTCCAAAGGAAAAACCGAGATATCTAATGGGAGTGGGAACCCCGAGTAATCTGTTGGAATGTATTCATTTAGGGATAGATATGTTTGATTGTGTGATGCCTACTCGAAACGCGAGGAATGGAATGCTATTCACCAAGAATGGCACGCTCAATATGAAAAACAAAAAGTGGGAAGATGATTATTCTGCAGTGGATGATGAACACACGCCACAATACAGCAAAGCGTATTTGAGGCATCTGTTTAAAGCGAAAGAGTACTTAGCTGCACAGATAGCAAGTGAGCACAACTTGAGATTTTATTTATGGTTAGTCGGTGAAGCTCGAAAACATATCCTAGCAGATACTTTTTTGCCTTGGAAGAATAAAATGGTGGCTAAATTAGATCAGAGAATATGATAGACGATATATACAAACGATCAAAGCTTTTAAGTAAGACTTGTTTGAAGATTGCTTTAGTACTTCCAACTGACGTGTCTTTAGCTAATCTTGTAAGAGCCCATCTTATTGATAGAGCATCAGACATGGCTATCAAGGCAAAAGGACTTATGGCTACCCAAAATCCAGACTTTTTTCTTAAAAAACTAGGAGATGCGAAAGAAGCAAGTGATGGCTGTCAGTATTGGCTCGAACTTATCAGAGATGAAAACTATCTAGATTTGGAAATCATTAATCCAATTCTGGAAGAAAGTGTAGCAATTTCACATTTATTTGCCTTAGCAATTCAAAAAGTAAAGCCAAATTACTGATAGAGGCCAAACATTGAGCTAGAATAAATTTCTGTGAAGTTAACTAAGATAGACTATTACATAATCAAGAGGTTCCTTGGAGCCTTTCTCTTAGCTCTAGGACTCTTTACTATTATCATTATTGTTTTTGACTTATCTGAAAAAATAGATGAGTTTATGGAAAATAACGCCCCGTTTTCCGAGGTGATTTTCAATTACTACATCAATTGGGTGCCCTTTCTGCTAAATCTATTTAGCCCAGTATTTGTGTTTATTTCAGTGATTTTCTTCACTTCCAAAATGGCACAGAAATCTGAAATAGTTGCTATCTTAGCTAGTGGAGTTTCATATAGAAGATTACTGCTTCCATATGCAATAACAGCTACTTTCTTAGCGATACTGTCTTTTGGAATGTTTGCGTGGGTCATACCACATGCAGATAAGACTAGAGTAGTTTTTGAAAATCAGTACATTAGAGATAGGTCGCATTATACTGCCTCCCAGATTAAGACTCAGATAGCACCGGGTATGATAATGAGTATTGGGAATTTTAATTTTTCGGACAGTGCTGGATTCAAAGTAAGTCTTGAACAAGTAGAGGATGGTCGATTGGTTTCGAAACTTTATGCGGACAGACTTAATTGGAATGAGACTACGAATAAGTGGAAACTAACAAAATGGTGGACACGTGAATTCATAGATGGTCACGAGGTATTAACCAGAGGTTCTACAATGGATACTCTGATTCCGTTTAATCCTGAGGATTTTTTCAGAAAGAATGACGATGTCCAGATGTTTAACTTACAGGAGTTGGATGAGATGATAGCACTCGAAGAGATGAGAGGGACAGGAAATACATTTTTCTATACCACAGAGAAATACAAACGCTTTGCTATGCCATTTGCAATGATCATATTGTCCATGATAGGAGTGACCGTAGCATCAAAAAAATCTCGAGGAGGAATTGGCTTAAACTTAGGGGTGGGGCTGTTAATCAGCTTTACTTTCTTAATGGTTTTTCAATTTTTTATTGCTTATGGCTCTAGCGGTGCATTACATCCACTGCTTGCAGTTTGGATCCCAAATATAATTTTTGCGGGCATCGCCTTTTTACTTTATAGATTTGCACAGAAGTGAGTGATATTTCAATTGAAGAAGGAGGATTTTTATTAATCAACAAGCCTAGAGAGTGGACTAGTTTTGACGTCGTCAAAAAACTTAGAAATATCTCAAGAATAAAGAAGATAGGTCATGCTGGCACTCTAGATCCACTAGCTACTGGCCTTCTTATTGTGTGTTACGGGAAGTACACAAAAAAAATAGAAGGACTTCAAGCTCAGAAAAAAGAGTATAAAGGGACGTTTGAGATTGGGAAGACCACACCATCGTTTGACCTAGAAACAGCTGTGGACGGAGAATACCCTGTCGACCATATAAATGAGGACTTCTTAGAGCAAAAGATTGATTTATTTAGAGGAGATATAGAGCAAGTGCCTCCGCAGCATTCTGCTGTAAAAGTAAAAGGAAAAAGGGCATATGAACATGCACGAAAAGGAGAAGCTGTGAAATTGAAAGTTAGGCAAGCCCATATCTCTAGATACGATGTAGATTCTTCGGCTTTCCCTACTTTGTCTTTTGATATAGAATGTAGTAAAGGGACATATATCCGATCATTGGCACGAGATCTCGGAGTGGCATTAGAAAGTGGTGCTTATATGTCTTCATTGGTTAGAACTATGATTGGAGATTATCATGTGAATGATGCGGTAGAGATGTCTGACATTCAGTCTCAAGAAGATTTCTTTAAAAATGCCCAACAGTTTTCATAGTGGAGGTAATTCACAATATATCTGAGTTTGACACAACCAGACCTGTGGTTCTTACTCAAGGGACGTTTGATGGTGTACATTTTGGACATAAAAAAATTCTAAAACAGGTAGTGGCTCAAGCGAGGAAAGTTGGTGGAGTAAGCGTCTTGCTGACTTTTTATCCTCATCCACGTTTAGTACTTTATCCAGATGACAATGAGTTGAAGATGCTAACAACCATTGAGGAGAAAGTAGAACTTGTAGCTAAATTGGGAATAGATTTCCTAATAATCATGCCGTTTACAAAGGATTTGAGCAGACTACGTGCAGATGAATTTGTTCGAGATATTTTGATTGAAAAACTTCATGTTTCTAAGCTAATTATCGGGTATGATCATCGGTTTGGTAGAAATAGAGAAGGAGGGATTAAAGAGATGAAGCACTATGCCGAAGTATTTAATTTTGAACTTGAAGAGATATCTGCACAAGATATTGAAGAGAGTATCGTTAGTAGTACAAAGATTCGTAGAGCACTTTTAGAAGGTGATGTACACTTGGCAAATAATTATCTTGAGACCAATTATATAATAAGAGGAAAGGTAGAAGAGGGACTTCAAAGGGGGACTTCTATTGGATTTCCTACAGCTAATATTCGAGTGAATAGCAGCTATAAGTTGATTCCAAAAAACGGTGTGTATGCAGTGTGGGTATATATCGAAGAAAAAAAATACGCTGGGATGCTCAATATAGGTTACAATCCTACATTTGAAGACAAGAATTGGAGCATAGAAGTGAATATTTTTGATTTTGATCAAAACATATATCACAAGCATATCTCTATCGAATTTGTAGCTCGTTCACGAGACGAAGTGAAGTTTAAAAGCAAGGAAGAACTAATAAATAGATTAAGAGAGGATGAGAAAGCAATTAGAAATATTTTGGAAGCTTAACTTTACCATTATTCTGATTGGATTTTGTGCTTTTTCTATTGCTCAAACCGAGTCGGATAGTACGATGGTAACAGACACCTCAGTTCATATCGAACCGATAGATTCGGGAGAATTTGACGTGAACTTAGTACCTGCACAGAGTATCTACGGAAGGAGCTGGAATCATACCAACGTAGATAGTCCTAAATACGATGCTGAATTAATGAAGTTTGGATACTTGATTAACGTCGTAGAAGAAGGTTGCGAATATGTACATCCATTTGAAGGTAGAGTAACCTCAAAGTACGGATGGAGAAGAAGTAGATGGCACAAGGGTATAGATATAGATCTTGAGATTGGAGATCCGGTTTATGCAGCCTTTGACGGAGTTGTTCGTATTCAGCGTTATAATGCAGGCGGATATGGTAATTATGTTTTAATTCGTCATTATAATGGCTTAGAAACCATATATGGACATTTATCTAAAGCGATAGTGCAGCCCAATCAAACAGTAAGGGCTGGAGATGTCATAGGATATGGTGGTAGCACAGGAAGAAGTACAGGTTCTCATTTGCATTTCGAAACACGACTAATGGGGCAAGCTTTTGATCCCGCAAGAATTATTGATTTTACAACCTTCCAAATCAAGAAAGAGCAAGTGTTTATCAATAACACTTGGTTTCCGTACATACGTGGAAACAATACTAGAGCTAATGTGGTCCCAGCTGGAGCTAAGAGATATCACCGAATTAGAAGTGGAGATACCTTGTATGGACTGGCATTGAGATATGGAACTACTGTGAACTCTATCTGTAGATTAAATAGAATAAGTAGAAACGCTACCTTAAGAATAGGTAGGACATTAAGAGTCCGATAAAATTTTACTTAGTCTTTGAATCTAAATGATTCAATACTGTGCATTATGTCTTCGTTTAGAAAATCATATATAGGAAGTACGCTGTCTCTTTTTGTTTTCTGATTAAAGTAAAAAGATCCTCTGAAAAAGTGTTGCTTTCCATCTGTTACATAGAAGTTAAAAGGTGTAGCAGTTTTACCTTCCAAATCATAGATCATACCGAATAATCCTTTTGTGGTGTCACTAATCTCTCGTTCTATTATCTCTTCAGCTCTTTGAAGGTGAGGTTTGAATACCATTCTGTATGCATCCTCAGCAAGACTATCTAAGTCTTTAGTGCCTTTTATGGGTACGTAGCTGAGGTGAAGTGTTGCATCAAATGGCGTGTACAAAAGATTGTACCAACAGTTTTCTTGTTCACCATACGGCATAAGCTCACTATAAGTAGGTATGGATATCTCAATAGGACAGTCTAGAGAAACGGTTTTGTACTCTTTTTCGGGGTATATTACTCGTGGATAAGCTTTGGGCTTCGGAGAGTAGTCTTGGCAGCCAATTATGCTTAAAAAGACTATGCCGATGTATAGTCTAGACGTCTTCACTTTTTGGAGCAGTTTCATTTATTTTTAATTTGACTCGCTTAATTCGTCTGCTATCTGCAGACTCTATAGTGAACGTAATGTCCTCAATGGTTATTTTATATCCTTTGGCAGGGATGTCCTCGTGTACCTCCATGATGAGTCCACCAAGCGTATCGGCTTCCCCTCGTGCATCATCAAAGTATTCAGTCGGAAGCCCTAATATTTTTATTACATCGTGGACAGCTGTTTGACCTTCAAATATATATGTCGAATTGTCTAGCTTAGAATAAGCTAAGTCTCCTTCATCAAACTCATCTTTGATCTCACCAAAGACCTCTTCCAAGATGTCTTCCATAGTCACGAGACCAGAAGTTCCTCCATACTCATCGACCACTATAGCCATATGAACTCGCTTTTCTTGAAACTCTTCGAGTAAGTCGTCAATTTTCTTCAATTCAGGTACAAACATTGGAGCCCTCATCAAAGCACGCCAATCAAAGTTTGTTTTTTTATGAATATGCGGTAGAAGGTCCTTGACATATAGGACTCCTTTTACCTGATCAAAAGACTCTTCGTAAACTGGAATTCTACTGTAGTTCCATTCTATCACCGTTTTCAATAAAGATTGTGCGTCGGTATCGATGTCTATACCACTTACCTCTGTACGAGGCTTCATTATTTGTTTTACGCTGGTATTGCCGAAGTTGAGTAAGCCCTTCAATATATGCTTCTCTTCGATCTCTTTGTCTTCGTCTGCTATATCTATGGCTTGACTGATTTCTTCCATAGATATATTGTGTTGACTCTTTTTTAGATACTTGTCAAATAAGGAAGAACTGCCAGCCAATAAGATCACAATCGGTCTGAAAATAATGGAGCACACTTTGAGTGGCTTAGCCATTATCCTTACAATCTTTAAATTGTTTTGAGTAGCGTATATCTTTGGGATGATTTCGCCCAAGAGTACCAAAAGAAATGTAATAAGTACTACTTGGATAAAAAAGTTGGGATCTATGT
>JBMYYN010000035.1:0-13252 GCA_049609445.1 Bacteroidia bacterium
AGACATTGTATTCAATCCTGCTTCCATTATATCCAGAGCATTTAGTGCTTCTTTTACTTCTAGTTCGTATCCGCTTACATTTCCAAAAGCATTGGCAGGTATATGAAGTATGATTCCATTGGCTGTTTCTATCACTGTATCCTTACTATTATCTATTTTGAAATCGTTGGTCGGCAACGTTGCACCGATCGTATCAAGGTTCCTGCTCTTGTGCAATGACTTATTGATGTAGTATATGCCCAATCCAATAACCGAGGCTATGAGAGTAGAAATGACTGCAGTTTTTATCATTTTACCAACTCTAATTTTTTTAAAGGCGTTGCTAATTTCTGTCTTTAGTCCTTCCAGCCTTACAGCCTCCATAAGCTCTAGTTGTAGGGACACTTCTGTTGCTAGGTTACTGTCTGATTGTATGCGTCGCTCAAAGGCAAGTTTCTCACTTTTGGGGAGCTGCCCGAGCAGGTATTTTTCTATTATTTCTTCCATCTTGTTTTCTGTTTAGTTTGATTGTGTCAGCTGTGCTGCGTACTCTTTGGCCTTTTTGAGGCACTTGTACTTTTGATTTTTTGCAACTTTCTCGTTCCTCAAGCCAACTTTAGCTGCAATGGACTTCATCGTCTCTTTTTTGAGATAAAAAAGTCTAAGAATGGAGCGACACTTATCTCCAAGCTTGGCAAATGCTTGAGAGGCTACATATAACCTTTCTTCTTTTTGCAATAGCTCGTCTAGGTCATTGGAAGCAGCTAATTCTAACTCATCAAGACTCGATGGTTTTTTGTCTTTTCGTGTTTTTGCATAGAAGACAAATTTAGAAACAGAAAACAAGTACGTATCTATACTTGCGGTTAACGTAAAGTCTGGATTTTGGCATTTTTCACAAAAGACCAAAAGAGCTTGCTGAAATATGTCTGGCACATCTTCCTTGGCACAACCATTTGCGATCAACCATTTTTTGACAACTGGCAGATAATTGTAAAGCTTTTTAAAGCCCTTTTGCTCTCCATTTCTTATTTGAGTTATAAGATGTTGGGTATTCATTCTATACGTTAATGCCAAAAGTACAGAAAGGTCACCTCATTAGTTTTCTTTTTTTGAATTCTACCGAAAGTAGAACTTAAACGTTGGTGACTGGATGTATAATTACATTTTCAAGTAAAACTGATGTCCTCGTGTGGACATATGTCTACTTGGGCTTTCTACTAGTTTGTCGGTGTAGATGGTAGTATAGATGGAGTCTCGTATACTAAAGGTAGTTTCTATAGCATCGTATAAGTTTATAAGAGTTGTTTTGCTTGTATCTATAATAAATTCTTCAAATACTAATTGATCTGAATTAGACGATGACCTGCTTGGCTCCGTATGGAGCTTGTATTCTATTACCAACTCGCCTAAAAGACTGTCGTTTGAAGATAGATATGCCTTGTAATTCATTTGCGAGGCAGTCATGTCTACTGGACATACTATTTCAGAACCATAGTTATAATAATCATACCGATATTCGTCAAAATGATTTCTAAAACCGGTGTCATTTGGGCTCATAAAATGTATGTAAATGTCGCTATCACCTTGTATAGTAAAAAAAGGTTCGTCAGGCACAATATATTCCTCGTCACAAGAAAGTACGGTCAGTATGAGAAGGGAGCAGAGTATCTTTAGTATGGTCTTATAAGTCATAGCGTATAGCTGTAAAAAATTCCAATCTTCGGGAAATAGCCGTTTGATCCCAAGACAGGTGTGTTGGGGACAAGATATTTGCTACCCATATTTGGCCCACTTTCTCGAAAATTGATTGGGTATACTTCTAGTTTTATGTAGTCGCCAAGATACCATTGGTAACCCAAACTAAATTCTGTATACAGTGTCTTGTAACTTGAAACCTTCTTTAGTGTAGATATTCCAGGGTAGTAATTTCCGCTGAAGTAATTTGTATAGATAAAATCATTAGTCAAAGAACCTAATTTGGTATTCATGATATAACCTGAACGCTTATGTAGTTTTCTTTTGAATCTAGCACCTTTTTGTATTCTCATCTCTTTCAGGATGTTTGTTCCAAATATCCCGGATTCTTCGTTGTTTAGAAGGAGCCAAGAGAGTCTTTTTATTTTGCTTAAGTTGAGATGTATTCCACCTCCAGCTAAGCTGCCGTTTAAATAATTAGGGTCATAAGATTTAAGCTGGGAATATTCTATCGATGTACCGAAAACTTTAATATCCACAAGGTCATCTATACTGAAACCAATTTCTGGGTAGAACCCTGAATGAATATCCATGTTTAAGCCAGCGTGTAGAGAATACTTTGGATTTGTAGTATCTTGAGCTAGGCTGGATAAGCACGAACATATAAATGTAAATATGATAAGTACACGTGTCATAGGTATTCGTCTAGGTAGAATGTCGAGCTATTATATGTTGACTGCTTCAGGGTGTTGTAAAGCAGATTTGGTTCATTTATTTGATCAGAATATTCGAAGTAATACTTTGAGGTTCCCGGAAGTAGCGTTAGTCTACTTGTTTTGTAGAGCTTGTCAAATGTACTTGTAGTGTCTACTTTCAGGTCTTCATACACTATCGAAAGCACACCACTTTTGTTCCAATGTTCTTTTAAGCTATACGTAAGACGTAGGGTTCCTATATAGTCAGGGTAATAAAAATCGTAATCAGTATATTTTTGGTTCATACCTATAGGAAGAGTAATGATATTATTGATTGTTCGAGAATAATAATAGTTCGCATCAGTGGACTCAAGAATCACTAAGCTATCACCAGAGCTAATGTGAATAGTCAGAGGTTTAGAGCTCCGTATAGAGATGCTACCTTCTTGTCTATCCATTGGATACACATCTTCTTCGGGAGCACAACATACCATCAAAGAACAGACAGCAAATAATAAGATATAGTATTCGAGGGCTTTTACCATTTGTAATGAATTCCAATTTGCATATTTATGGGTAGCCATTCAGAGTGCAAGGGGTGAGTACGTACATCTAAAGTTTTGTCCTTCCAAGTTTTTCCATTCTGGAAGCATAAAGGAGTAAATTGGAGGTCCAATTTGTTCTTAATATTCATTTCTATTCCAAAAGTCCACTCGTTTCTGTAAAAAGAGACCTGACCAAAATCTTTCTGACTGAAGTATGAACCCAGTTCTGATCCGTAAATATAGTCTCGTACTATAGCTTCGGCTTTGCCGCCGATTATTTTTAGTCCCCCGTAAGCGGTGAAACTTGTCTTTTTGTGCTTCTTTTTCTTCTTCTTGCCAAAAGTGTAAAAGTGATAAACAAGTCCGGTACCTATGTATCCTCCATTAGAGTATTCCGCATACTCGTCATTGGTGTACCTAGTCCCTAAAAATGACAAGTCCTGTACTCCTACAATTCCTACAACATTAACTTTAGGATACACTGTTCGTTGGAATTCTGGAAAAATTAAACCGTTCGCTGCTATTTGTACGCCTATTTTGTTCTTTTTCAGGTCATTGTACTTCTGAGCTAATGTAGTTTGGTGAAGACCAAAGCCCAATATTACTAGTGCCAGAATACGCATATCCAAGTCAAAAGTAGCTATTTATTTACTTGTGAAGGAGTAATAAAGGTCATTGAGCAGCAACTTTTCACCTAGACATGTCACTTGTTTGTTGAGGCTAATTCTACCTGTCAGACCATTCTGGTCCTTTAGTGATCCACTCTTCATGCTGGAACAGGTGCCACTCCGCTTTGGCCATGTCGTAGTCTTCGTCTATCATTTTTCTGACATCGCGGAAATTTAGACTTACATTATTAGAAACATAAATACGTATGTCTGAGCCGTGTCTTTCCTTTAAAAATTGACAGTACTGCCAAATCATATCAGGATGCGTACTCATAGTAGCGTATTGTTTCGGTGTCATATCCTTTCGAGCATTTACGCGTATCTCAGTGCCGTCTGAGTGGATCACTTTAAATGCTGCTGACCCTCTTTTACTGCGTAGCATCATCCTCCAGCTTAGCCTATGGCCTTCTTCTGTCCAGAACACATTTCCAGGTATAGCATAATGACGCAACGGGAGAAGTACTTGTACAGTGATGAACGTTATAAAGCTGAATGCTATCAATCCTTTGAATCGAGGAACAGGAGCCAGAGAGCTGTAGCTTTGATGCTCTTTTAGTCGAAAGATCCTTTTTAGAGATGAAGGCGGGTAGAAAAGCACACAAGCTCCGATCATCATATAGGGAAAAGTTCCAATTTGAAATGTGATACTATTAGTGACGTGAAAGAATACACTTGCAAAAAAGGCAGCATTTCGTGTTCGTTTCCATATCAAAGCAGGAATAATCAATAAGTCGAATACAATTCCACCCCAAGACATGATTAGACCCTTTGTAGAACTTGAAAACAACAGCCCAGTTAAGGAGTATTTTTTATTTGCTAACCAAACATTGAGTGGTGTGCCTTGCATCCAATCTGGGTACATCTTGGCAACAGAAGCATAAACAAAAACAATAAGGAATAGCCCGACAAACAATTGTAGACAATAATTGTACATCGAGTTTTGTCTTTCTACTCTTCCAGCTCGTGCATCCATACTACGATCTCGATGAGCAGGAAGGAGAGCCATCATCACACAAAGTAGAGACATCAGGTAGTGATGATTGTTGTAGGAAGTCTTATGCATGAAATATACTCCTAACCATCCTATTGTAAAAAGAAGCATACTAAGCTTGTACCGATAGCCTAAAATTATGCCAATAGACAAAAAAGCAAGCAAACCAAAGTAAATGTACATGCCATTCCCGGATAAAGGCTGGAGCCACTCGAATCCTATAAATGTGAATGTAAATTCAGGAGGGTCAATATATACTTCGTCTACCCAACCGACGGCGATAGCACCAGCAGTTTCAAAAAATAGGACAAGACCAAAAATAATTCGCCATAAAACAAGTGGAGTGTTATCTACTTGTTTGAAAAGGTATGCGTTTAATTTTCCCAACTTTTTAGAATCCAACTAAACTTTGAGTCTCAACTCCAAGTGGATGTTGACTGGCGGCTAATCGAGCATAAGATCGAGCTTGATTGTTATCTCCTTTTCGTTCGTATGACACAGCCAAGTTATGATATAGCATGGCCTTTTGTTTTCGCTTATGTGATTTTTTTATTCCTTTAATCCACTCTTTTTCAGCGGATTCCCAATTATTCGCATGGATGAATTTAATACCTTGTTCGAGGTATAGATTTCCTGAAGCGTACAACTTCATGGATCTTTTGTGTGCAGTAGGAGATACCCTGCTTCCATATCTTCGTCCATGACGAACTCCTAGATTGGTGAGTTCTTTTTTAAATTCTGTATTTAGGATATTGGTCGCTCTTATTCTTTCACGAGACTCAGCTTCGTAGAAATAGTTTTCTTGTTGTTCCCAAGCATCGAGAATTTCTCCTGTTTTCCCATCATACATTCGCCACCCCAGTTGCACGTCTATCGAGCGTTTACCTATGAATAGGTCTACTTCCTTATAAACTCCTCTGCCCAATTCTATTCGATCTATTTGTATGCGATAGTCGTCTGAAATCGATTGGTCAAATTTCTCAAGAGAAATAAGTATATCAGAGCCTCGGGCAGCATTTATCACTTCCGATTTGCTCAGTGAATTTGGAAACCTTCCATTTGCAACAGTCTTATAATCAGCGATTATGCTATTAATGGTAAGGTAGTTTTGAGATCGAACTTGACGAGATAACCCTTGGATTGCACCATCGGCAATTTCCGTTCTGTTAGGGTTTGGGAATGAGCTAATGACTCTGTTGTATGGATAAGAAAACCGAACTCTATTAAGCACAGTGACAGTGCGTGCTTCTGCAGGAAGGTCAATAAGGGAAGACGTCGTTCCAGTACGCCATGATATATCTTGTGTGCTAGCACATGAGCTGATTAAAACGGCAAGCAGAAGGAGATGTACTTTCATCTATCGACAAAGAAAGGGAATATTGCTGAGAACCGTAATGTGATTTATTTCATCCCTTGGAGTTTGTCTTCGAGACTATTCATCTCATCCCTTAACCTAGCGGCCTCCATGAAGTCCATGTCTTTAGCTGCTTTGAGCATTAGGGACTTTGTATTTTCTATAGCTTTTTTCACTCCATCCTTACTCATGTATTGCATAACAGGATCTGCCGCGATATTGAGATTGTCTTCTCTATTTTCGTATGGATTGGTTACTTTTTCGAGAGCAGATTTTTCTTTTCCAGTATCAAATGCGGACTCTAGACTACGCACAGAAGATTTAGGAGTTATTCCATTTTCTTCGTTGTATTTCATTTGTACGGTTCGTCGTCGTTCTGTTTCATAAATGGTTTTACGCATACTATCCGTGATTTTGTCTGCATACATAATTACCTTTCCATTAACATTACGAGCAGCTCTTCCTACGGTTTGTACCAAGCTTCGTTCACTACGTAAGAATCCTTCTTTGTCAGCGTCTAGGATAGCTACTAAGCTTACCTCAGGAAGATCCAGCCCTTCTCTGAGTAGATTGACTCCTATAAGCACATCTATATCTCCAGCTCTCAGCCTATCCAATATCTCGACCCGGTCCATTGTTTTTACTTCTGAGTGAATGTACGTTGCGGAGATGCCTAGATTCCTTACATATTTGTCAAGTTCCTCTGCCATGCGTTTAGTCAGGGTAGTTACTAGAACACGATCACCCATTTTGATACGTTCGTCTATTTGCTCTAGTAAGTCATCTACTTGATTTCCGCATGGTCTCACCTCTATAAGCGGGTCCAATAATCCGGTAGGTCTAATGACCTGTTCTACGATTACACCCTCACTATCTGCTATTTCAAAATCAGCAGGAGTTGCACTTACGTATACTGCTTGACTCGTAGCTTCTGTAAATTCCTCAAATTTCAAGGGTCTATTGTCCAATGCTGCAGGGAGTCTAAATCCGTAATCTACGAGATTAATTTTTCGGCTACGGTCTCCTCCATACATTGCTCTTACTTGAGGGAGCGTGACATGGCTTTCGTCTATGATAGTCAGGTAATCATCTGGGAAATAATCTAACAAACAGAAAGGACGTTGACCTGGAGTTCTACCATCCATATATCTACTGTAGTTTTCTATTCCACTACAATAGCCAAGTTCTCGCATCATTTCCATATCAAACTCAGTTCGTTCTTGTAACCTTTTGGCTTCCAACGGCTTTCCTATTTCTCTGAAGTAGTCAACTTGCTTGACCATATCATCTTGGATATGTTTTATAGCGTTGTCTAATCTCTCTTTTGGAGTCACAAATAGCTGTGCTGGAAATACAGCTGCATTTTCCATCACTTGAATCCTCTGACCCGTCATAGGATCTATACTTTCAATGTCTTCTATCTCATCTCCAAAAAAGCTTACCCTAAGAGCTATATCATCATACGCAAGATATATGTCTACGGTATCGCCTTTCACTCTAAAGCTTCCTCGATTGAAATCAGCTGTAGTACGAGAGTACAAACTACCAACTAAGGCGTGCAGTAAAGTGTTTCTTGCTATTTTTTGTCCAGTATATATACGTATGATACTGTCTTCGTAATCATTAGGATTACCTGCACCATAAATACAACTTACAGAAGCGACTACTATTACATCTCTTCTTCCACTCAAAAGAGCAGAAGTAGTCTGAAGCCTCATTTTTTCTATTTCCTCATTGATATTGAGATCCTTCTCTATATAAGTATTGCTACTTGGAATAAAAGCTTCCGGCTGGTAATAGTCGTAGTATGAAACAAAATATTGTACAGAGTTTTTTGGGAAAAAGTGCTTGAATTCACCATATAGCTGAGCCACCAGTGTTTTGTTGTGACTGATTATCAATGTAGGCTTTTGCACTTCCTGTATCACATTTGCCATGGTAAATGTCTTCCCAGAACCTGTAACCCCTAACAAAGTTTGTGAAGGAATACCATCTTGGATTCCACTTACAAGTTGTTTAATAGCAGTAGGTTGGTCTCCGGTAGGTTTAAATGGGGATTTTAATTCAAATGGCATTGGTTCAAGAGTAGTTTAGATGTTTGTATAGCATTGAGTTGATTGTTAAAAATATTGTCAGTGATCAAAAGAGTAAGTTACCGTTTTTGTTGAATAATAACATTATTTGATGGCTTATTCTTGCTAAATAGCATGCTGTACATTTCGCCTTTATAATTGATTTGAAGCATGTTTTTTTGATTTGGAAACTGAGCTAAAAGTAAGGTGTTATTCATGGCTACATTTTTCAATTTCCCACGACATTTTATCGGCTCAAAATGCACAATGGTTTCTGCAAAAGTGGATTCTATAATGCTAATAGACAACGACATGTGATTTTTATTGAATCGCAAATCAGTATTATCTTTAATGTAGCTTTCTATGCGAGATATGTGTTGCTCTATGGTGTTGTTTTCCAGATGTATATCTTGTCCAGAATATGCTGTTAGCACCCCTTCTAGGTGCTCAGTGTCTGTTCTCCAAGTTACTTCAAACTCTTTGTTTTTTTCGATATAAGTCATGTTCATCCAAGAGGTGTGAAAATCGTGAGCAGGAGTCAAGAAAAGAAGAGATAGAATTATTTTCAGCATGCTTATTTCTTGTTAAGGGAAAGATTCTGACTTGTGTTTTTTTGTTATTGAGCTAACTGCGAATTTAGCTAAAAAACAGCCACACTCTTCGAGCATTTGGAGCTGTTGAAACCTTTTAGGTTGAAAATCATTTTATTTGCGACACCAAATGAAAAATTCATCATTATTTTTAGCTGCGATATTTTGCATTTTCAGTTTTCAGTCCTTTGCCCAGAAAAGGAAAAACAAGGAGGTTGAAAAGTCTAGTTACAATCAGAATATAAATCAGAATAAGTTTAGACAGCTGGATTCGGATCTTCCTACTCCAAATGTGTATAGAACAGCAAGTGGAGCTCCAGGTCATCAGTACTGGCAAAACACAGCTGATTACAAAATGGACTTAAAACTTGATGATGAAAATCAACGTGTTTACGGAGTTGAAAAGATCACTTATACCAATGCATCTCCAGATGATTTGGAATATCTATGGGTACAGCTTGATCAAAATATGAGAAGTCCGGAATCGGAGACCTATAAGATTAGTCAGGGAAAGATTAATGATGGAGTAAGCTTGTATGAGTATTTTAATATGTTCCACACCTTTCCAGGTGGTTTTAACATAGATTATGTGAATGATGCAAACGGTGAAGCTTTTGACATCAAGGTAAATCATACTATGATGCGTATAGACTTAGAGAGTCCATTGAAAGCTGGTCAGTCTATTGACATAAATATCAAGTGGTGGTATAACATCAATGACCGAATGGAAATAGGTGGTAGAAGTGGATACGAATACTTTAAAGAAGAAGATAATTATTTGTATACAATAGCTCAGTTTTTCCCTAGAATGGCAGTTTATAGCGATGTGACTGGATGGCAAAACAAGCAGTTTCTTGGACGTGGAGAGTTCACTCTACCTTTTGGAGATTATGATGTGAAGCTCACCGTGCCTAGCGACATGGTGGTAGGTGCTACAGGAGAGATTCAGAACACTGCTGAAGTACTTACTTCTGCTCAACAGTCTCGTCTCGAAGAAGCGAAAACGAGTGATAAACCTGTAATGATAGTGACTCAGGAAGAAGCTGAAGTTAATGAAAAATCAAGAGCTACAGATACAAAGACGTGGCATTTCAAAGCAGAAAATGTAAGAGACTATGGGTGGTGTGCTAGTCGTAAATTTATATGGGATGCACAAGGAGTGCAATTCGGAGACCGTACAGTTATGGCGATGTCTTTGTACCCAAAAGAAGGTAACCCAATGTGGGAGATGTATAGCACCAAAGCTATTGTCTTGACACTTGAGACATATTCTAAATTTACCTTTGATTACCCATATCCAGTAGCCTACTCTATCAACGGAAAGAGTATTGGGATGGAGTATCCAATGATATGCTTCAATGGAGGTAGAACAGATGCCGAAGGAAAGTTTTCTGATGCTACAAAATACCGAACGATCTTAGTAATCATACATGAAGTAGGACACAACTATTTTCCAATGATAATCAACTCGGACGAACGTCAATGGACATGGATGGACGAAGGGTTGAATACATTTTTACAATACCAAACGGAAAAAGCGTGGACTGATGAAACGGGCAAAGCATTTCCTAGTAGAAGAGGTCCAGCTCATAAAATCGTTCCATATATGGCAGGAGACAAACGATATATCTCTCCTATTATGAGCAATTCAGAAAGCATCTACCAATTTGGTAACAATGCATATGGAAAACCTTGCACGGCTTTGAATATACTGAGAGAGACGGTGATGGGGCCAGAATTGTTTGACCACGCATTCAAAACGTATGCAAACAGATGGATGTTTAAACACCCAAGTCCTGCTGATTTATTCCGTACAATGGAAGATGCTAGTGCAGTAGATTTGGATTGGTTCTGGAGAGGATGGTTCTTCACGACCGATCATTGTGATGTAGCTATGACTGATGTGCACGAGTACAAGGTGAATTTCAATCAACCTAAAGAAGGAACATCACAGAAGAAGGCCATTAAAATGGTTAAGAAACAAGAGAAAGCTGGTGAATTTGATCCCATTTTGCAAAGTGTCTTAAGATCAAAGGATCCTGCTAAAGCTTACGAAATGGTAAAAGGGAATATCACTGATACACGAAAGGATAAACTCAATGAAAACACATACTTCTATCAGGTTGACCTGAAGATGATAGGTGGGTTGGTTATGCCAGTAATCTTTAAGCTTGAATACTTAGATGGCACTTCCGAAGAGATTAGAATACCTGCAGAGATATGGAAGTCTCAAAACGAATCGTTGAATGAAACGGTAAGCAAAGTTTTGATCACTTCTCAACCTGTCACCAAAATCACTCTTGACCCAAATTTAGAAACTGCTGATACGGATGTTTCTAATAATGTTTGGGAGAAAGAGTAATAGTAGCAAGCAGCTACAAAAAAAGGGGCTAAGTCATTTGACTTAGCCCCTTTTTGTTTGCTGTGCAATGATTTATTTAATCTTGACCCTGGCGAATTTGTTGTACTTCTTGCTAATTGCGAAAAGGATAAACTCATCATCTGATATCTGTTCACAGCTTTTCGGTCTTATACGTAATTTCTCTTTCTTAGATGCTGATACTAGGTCACGTTCTGATCGGTTACCTTCAGAATCCAATGATACTGCGTAGAGAATGTTGTCTTTTTTCTCTCTTACATTGAACATAAAGCTCAAGTCTTCTTCGCCAACGAACATGAAGAAGCTTGAATAAAAACCACCATCGTTAGTTGTATGTTGGGTCTTATGAATTCTTTCAGACCAATCAATTTTTCCTTCAGGACTTACATTAATGACATAGATATCATCGTAGTTGTAATGTGTGGTAGTTCTTGTGTTTCCATTTGCATCTGTATAAGTAGTAGTATATATATTTACATATTCTCCTACCAATATAGCACCGCCATCAGCCTTGACAATGATATCTCTGAAATCGATGTGAGCGAGTCCCACTTCTTTTCCCTTTTTGGCTCGTTTTTGAGTTTTTGCCTTTGCTCTTTCTGACATACCATCAGTGATGAAATCCATGTCAAATTTCTTCAAAGATTCACCCGTAACGTCATAATCGGCACCGTCTAGAGTCATAAAAAACACTCCATCGCTTCTGTAACCTTCTTCACTGTAAAATCCTCCGCAAAGCAAATCCCCATTGTCAGCTACGTTTAGTTTTAAGTCTTTGATGTAATTGTCTTTTAATTCAAGTTTTTCTTCGGTTTCTATCCCATCTTCTGTAACTGCAAGAAGATAGAATTCATAATTTCTTTCTCTCTTTTCCCGCTCATTTTTAGGCTTGTACACCTTAGTAAGCATATACACTGTTCCGTCATTGGAAACGGTAATAGAATATATCGATGTCAATTCCTTTGAAGATTTCAAGGTTATTTTATTTTTCCATTTTAAATCAAAATTGTCATCAAAAACCTTTACAGTTGCTACTGATCTACTTGTCTTATCACCAGGATGTTCTACCACGTATGCTGTTCTAGTCTCGTCTCTTGACACCTCACTTCTGTATTCGCCATAGGAAGACCTTCTACCTTTTTTTAGACGAATGTTGTAAATGCTTTCCTCGCTTCCACTTAAGCTTAGGTCTTCTCCATCTATTCCAGCAGCCGTAAGCGACCTAGCTTCTTTATTTCCCTTTGCTGTCATAGCATAGAGCTGATCGTTTAATTCTATTACGTACTGAGATAAGTATTCGCCTCTCTTGTATTCTCCAGTGATATCAATTTGTTCCGTTTTCTTTAAGTCTACATACTTTTCAAGGTATGTTTCACGCTTAAGTACTTTTATAGATTGATTGATAGCATAAAATTCACCGTTTTCGCCGGTTGAGAAAATGTCAGTTACAAGCATTTTTTTCGCGGGTAAGTCTTCTCCCCACTTAACTTGCATATCGTCTACTTGAGCTAGTGAGACACTAGAAATAGCCATTGCTGCCAAAAGGCATTTAAAATTCTTCATTTTACAAAGAAAACATAAGTTTTGACATCTAGGAATATCTTTGCTAGTGTGAAACATTGGCTAGCAGCATTCAGGTTAAAGACTCTGCCATTGGCTCTAGGAGCCATTATTCTCGGTAGTAGTATAGACTCTTCATCTTTTGATTGGAGCATTTTTTTCTTCGCTGCTTTGACAGCAATTTGTTTGCAGGTGCTTTCTAATCTTGCCAATGATTACGGAGATTTTGTGAAAGGGACTGATAAGCATCGTACAGATCGACAGTTAGCTGGAGGTACGATTACGCCCAAAGCAATGAAATCAGCAATTGTTATTTTGACTTTAGGATCTTTTCTTTCTGGACTGTATCTGCTGTTCATTTCTTTTGGTGATGAGCTGAAGTATTGGATTGGTTTCTTGGGACTAGGTATCGCTAGTATCATAGCAGCCATCACTTATACAGTGGGAAAGAAGGCATACGGATATAACGGGTTAGGAGACTTGTTTGTGTTTGTTTTTTTTGGGCTTGTTGGGGTTTTGGGGACATCGTTTTTGTTTGATCAAAGTATTCACTGGATAAATGTCCTGCCTGCTGTGGCTTATGGATGCCTCTGTATGGGAGTTTTGAATGTCAATAATATCAGGGATTTGAATAAAGATGTACTCACCAATAAAATAACGCTTGCAGCTAAACTTGGAAAAAGTGGAGCGGAGAATTATCAGAAGGCCTTAATGACAGTT